>NZ_CAQIVA010000004.1:0-111887 GCF_948810725.1 uncultured Rikenella sp. | reverse complement strand
ACGCAGCAACCGAGAGCCATCAAACTTGTTTGAATGGCCGAGGTGCAAGGAGGAACCGAGTAGCGTACCGAGAGCAGAGACCGTTTACGGGCTTTGCCGAGGTAGCACGAGGAAGCCGAAGGCAACGCGAAGCCAAACTTCAGAGCGCATCCCTACGGGATGCTCTGGCCGGGTCTAACCGTATACGCAAGACCGCAGCCCAGACCCTAAAGCTCGAACAATGATAAATGGATTAGATCACGATACGACGTAAGGCGTAGACACACCCGTCGCCTGCCCGCGAAACGGCGACCGCCGCTCCGCAAGCATTCCCGCACAACGACATCCGCCACGCGGCGAACGCCCGGGCCGCAGAAGCCCGTCCCAGATAAGTCAGAAAAAGATCCGTCGATTGAAATACCGGACTCCGCAACGCTCGCCGCATTCCCGTCAGCCAGAAACAACGCGCCTCGGACAGCCCCGTCCGCACGCCGCCCAGCCCCCTCGAAAAGGCATCGCCCTCACCCGTCAACGGCAAAATATACCCTTCACCCTTCGCCGAATCATCCGCCGTCAGCGAAGCGCTATCGACCGTAACCGGCACCGACAACCGCCCCGCTGCCGACACGACGCGCGTCGCACCCGCTACAATCAGCAGGACGACACAAACCAGCGAAATATAGATCAACAAACGACGCATCAGGATAAAGGTACTGAAAATTTCGAATTCGAAATTCCGGAAATCGACACCTTGCAAAAACAATACCGAAACGAACGCGACCCGCCGACGAATTCCTAAAAAAAGTTATCTTTGTTTCTGCGGCAGCCCGAACACTCCCTGTCGGGAGCCGCTCACTCGAAATAACCATACTCTTTTTTATCTATGAAAAACCTGTGGATGAGCCTGTTGGCAACCGTCTCCGCCGTCGGCTTCGGCGGTGCTGTCCGGGCCCAGAGCTTTACCGAATGGCAAGACCCCGCGGTGAATGCCGTGAACCGGGCTCCGATGCGGGCCTCGTACTTCGCCTACGAAACGCCGGAAAAAGCGATGGCCGGCGAACCGGAAACCTCCGACCGCTACCTGTCGCTGAACGGCAAATGGAAATTCTTCTTCGTCGAAAACGCCGACCAGCGGCCGACGGATTTCTATAAGACCGACTACAACTCCACCGGCTGGGGAACGATCTCCGTGCCCGGCATCTGGCAGGTGAACGGCTACGGCGACCCGGTCTACATCAACCCCGGCTACCCGTGGAGCCACATCGAACGGCCGACTCCACCGCGCATCCCCGCGCAGGACAACTATGTCGGCTCTTATATCCGCGAGGTGACCGTGCCGGCGGACTGGAAAGGCGACGCCATCTACATCCACTTCGGAAGCGTCACCTCGAACCTCTACCTGTGGGTAAACGGTAAATTCGTGGGATACAGCGAGGACAGCAAGCTCGGGGCGGAGTTCGACCTGACGAAATACCTCGTACCGGGGCGGGAAAACAAGATCGCCTTTCAGGTCTTCCGGTGGTGCGACGGGAGCTTCCTCGAAGACCAGGACTTCTGGCGGCTCAGCGGGGTGGCCAGAGGCGTCTATCTGTACGCCCGACCGCAGACCAGATTGGGGGATATCCGTGTGGTGACCGACCTCGACAGCCAATATAAGGATGCCACCCTGAAAATCGACGCCGATATCGTCCATGCCACGGGTGCGACGCGAGTCGATGTGGCATTGATCGATCCGGCGGGCAAGACCGTCGTTTCGGAACAAGGCATCAGGCCGGGCAAGGGAGGAGTCGTTCGGCTGGATATTCCGGTCGAAAATCCGGCCAAGTGGAGCGCGGAATCTCCGACCCTCTACCGATTGCTCGTCACGGTCGACAACGGCAGCGGCAAGGCCGAAGCGCGGGAGTATATTCCGCTCAACGTCGGATTCCGCAAAATCGAAATCAAAGATTCGCAAGTGCTGGTCAACGGACAGCCGGTGCTCTTCAAGGGGGCAGACCGGCATGAGCTCGACCCGACCTACGGCTATCATGTGCCGCGCGAGACGATGCTCCGGGATATCGAGATTCTGAAACGCTTCAATTTCAACGCCGTCCGGACGTCGCACTACCCGAACGATCCGTACTGGTACGACCTGTGCGACCGGTACGGTATCTATCTGGTGGACGAGGCCAACGTCGAGGCGCACGGGATGGGCTACGGCAAAGAAAACCTCGGGGGCGATGCCCGGTTCGAACGGGCACACGTCGAACGGGGGTCACGGATGGCGCTGCGGGACAAGAACCACCCGTCGGTGATCTTCTGGTCGCTAGGCAACGAGTCGGGCGACGGCGCCAATTTCCGCAAGGAGTACGAGTGGATCAAAAACTACGACCCGACGCGGCCGGTGCAGTACGAGCGGGCGATCTGGGATGCCGGGGACACGACCGGTACGCACTACAGCGACATCTGGTGTCCGATGTACACCGGGGTACTCGAGATGGAACGATTGGGCAAGGATCCGTATCTCGGGCGGCTGGACGGACGGCCGGTGATCTTGTGCGAGTATGCGCATGCGATGGGGAACTCTTTGGGCGGCTTCAAGGAGTACTGGGACGTGATCCGAAAATATCCGAACCTCCAAGGGGGCTTTATCTGGGACTTCGTGGATCAGGCGCTGCGGGGGTACGACAAGGCGGGAAACATGATCTACACCTACGGCGGGGACTACGGGAAGTACACCGTGTCGGACAACAACTTCAACTGCAATGGGCTCATCAATCCGGATCGCGAGCCGAATCCGCACATGTACGAGGCGGGATTCGTCCAGCGGTCGATCCTGACGACGCCGGTCGATTTGCAGAAGGGGATCGTAGAGGTCTACAACGAGAATTTCTTCATCGACCTGTCGCGGTACTATATGGTATGGCAACTGCGCGACAACGGGACGGTGGTGCGACAGGGGATCGTGCCGGAACTGAACGTCGCGCCGCAACAACGGGCGCAGGTGGCTTTGCCGGGCTACGCCGTACCGGCTTCGGCGACGGGCGAACTGCTGCTGGACGTGGAATATGTGCTGAAGGCGCAGGACGGAATTCTGCCGGCGGGAACGGTGGTGGCGTATGACCAGATGACGGTGCGGCCTTACCAAGCTTGGGGGGCCACGGTGGCGGCGACGCCGGGCCTCCGGCCGGTCATCGAGCCCAACACGCGGGCGATCGTCGTAGTGGCGGGCGATAGCAAAATCTATTTCAACCGATGGACGGGACTGATGACGGACTACACGATGGACGGCAAGGAGTTGGTCGAAACGGGCTGCGCGTTGCGGCCGATGTTCTGGCGCGCGCCGACCGACAACGATTTCGGAGCGGGACAACAGAAGCGGTTCGCGCTGTGGAAAAATCCGGAGATGCGGCTCAAATCGATCAAAGATTCGACGCTGGCGGATGGTAATATTCTGGTGACAAGCGTGTTCGATCTGCCGAAACTCTTTGCGACCCTGACGATCGATTACACGATCAACGGCGCGGGCGAGATCGCGGTTTCTCAGAAACTGACGACCGATCCGACAAAAGAGAAGATGCCGCATCTGTTCCGGTTCGGGATGGAGCTGACGATGCCACAGGCGTTCCGGGCGATCGACTTTTACGGACGCGGGCCGGTGGAGAATTATATCGACCGGCAGGGCGCGGCTCGGATCGGGCGTTACGCGCAGTCGGTGGACGACCAGTACTGGGGCTACATCCGGCCGCAGGAGAGCGGAAACAAGAGCGATCTGCGGTGGTGGCGGCTGACCGATCCGGACGGCACGGGCATCACGATCGAGTCGGACGCCCCGTTCGAGGCGTCGGCATTGCCTTATGCCATGGACGATCTGGACGACGGCCTGGAAAAAGGGCAACGTCACTCGGGGTCGCTCGTGAAGCGTGACTTCGTGACCCTCAACATCGCTTCGCGGCAGATGGGCCTCGGGTGCGAAGACAGCTGGGGGGCTTGGCCGCTCAGGGAGTACCTGCTGCCGTATGGGGACTATGAGTTCAATTTCGTGCTCAAGCCGACGACGCGGAAATAACCCTCTTCCTGAAACACACAGGTCGGGCGGTAGCGAACAGACAGGTTCGCTACCGCCCGACCTGTTTTATCCCCCCTCTCTTACCCCACCAACAGGACGATCACCACGCCCCAGATAATCAGGAGGGTATTCCCCACAGCATACGTAATGGTATATCCCATCGCCGGCACGTTGCTGCCGAGGGTCTCCTCCACCGCCCCCAGCGCCGCCGTGGTCGTCCGCGCGCCGGAACAACACCCCAGCGTCAGCGCGTCATTGAACCGGAAAAGGTATTTCCCGATGAAAATTCCCGAGATCAACGGAATCGACGTGGCCACGATCCCGACGAGCAGCACGCTCCAGCCCATCTCCTGCAACCCGCGGATAAAGGTCGGCCCGGTCGAAATCCCGACGATGGCGATAAAGACGTTCAACCCGACGTTGTTCATAAACCAGACCGCCGGTTCGGGCAGCCCTCCGAAATCGGGCCTCCGCGCCCGCAACCAGCCGCAGACCAATCCGGCGATCAGCACGCCCCCGCTCACGGTCAGGCTCAACGGGATCGAGCCGATCCGCGTCACCAGCACCCACCCGAAAATCAAGCCTCCGAGGACGATTCCGAGTCCGGCAAAGGTCATGCTGCTCTTCGGCGTCTCCGGATCGCTGAATCCGAGCCGCCCGGCAGCCCGTTCGACATCCTGCCGCAACCCCACCAACTCCAGCCGGTCGCCCGTATCCAGCCGACCCTCGCCCAGCACCGGCACCCGGACGCCCGCCCGCTTGATGGAGCGAATCATCACGCCGTGCATGAAATCGGCTTTCAGCAAGTCGCGAATCGACATCCGGGCCACTCCCTGACGCCGCCTCCGTCCGCCGACCACCACGGCGAGGGTCTCGACCCGAAAGTTCACCAGATCGTTATCCACCACCTCTTCGCCGATCCACTCCTCCTCTTCGATCACGAACTCGCGCCGGCCGCTGACCACGATCTCGTCGCCCCGGAAAAGCATCGTCCGCGGCGTGACTTCGCAAATCCGCCCCCGTTGCCGCAGCCGTTCGACGAAGAGCCGTTTGCCCTGCCGCTGCATCTCGCGCTCGAAATCGGCCACGGTGCGGCCCGGATCGAACCACTCGTTGTCGGCCCGAAAGGCCCGGAAAGTAATCTCCCGCACGGCCGGATTGAAACCGGGCTGGGCACTCATGTCTTCGCCCATCTTGCTCTCCAGTTCGCGGGCGGCGGCCTTCACTTTATCGACTCCGCCCAACAACCGCGGCCCCAATGTCCCGAGCAGCCAGGCCGACCCGGCTGTCCCGTAAATATAGGTGACGGCATAAACGACCGGCATGATATCGTATTTCAGATCGGCCGCATTCGGCATCTCGTGCATGGTGTCGGTGGCCACGCCCAGCACGGCGGACATGGTCTGCGAACCGGCCATGAGTCCGGCCGCCTGGGCGGCGTCGTAGCCCATCACCCACGAGCAGAGCCAGACGGAACCCAGACAGAGCAGACACAGGACGACGGCAAAGCCGACCTGCGGCAGTCCGTCTTTGCGCAGCCCGCGGAAGAACTGCGGCCCGACGGCGTATCCGACGGCAAAGAGGAACATGAGGAAAAAGAGGGTTTTGGCGGGTTCGGGAATCTCGATTTTCATCTGTCCGACCGCCACGCCGACCAGCAGGACGCTGGTGACGGTGCCTAACGAGAAACTTTTGTAGCGGAATTTGCCGATCCAAAAACCGACTGCCACGGTGAGAAAAACGGCCAGCGCGGCGTTGTCTCGAAAAAACTGAACGAAATCGATACCGGTAAACATAGCGACGATAAATTTCGGAGCGTATAACGTCGTCTATTCGCAGCAATCCGCGTGCCGAAATTCTGGCTTCCAAAGGGATTTTCACCCCGCCCCGGGCTACCGGAACATCTCCTCGGGCGGACTGAACGGAGTTGGCCATGACGGCTACAGTCAATCGACTGCTTTTCGTAACACATACGGGGTGTTCTTATGGTTTGGCTCGCAGGATCTCTATCCCACCACAGCAACCTACCGCGCCTTGGGTCTTCAGTTGCGTTGCCTCTCGGAATAAACGCCGCGGGCCCAGGAGCAAGGGGCCGGGTCTACCCTAAAAAATAAGGGCAGCCTCTACCCTAAGCTACTCCAAACAACCGGTAGCCTCTACCCCATTTGTACTCCTGCGGCTCGCAGAATCATACGAGCCAACGTCCCCAGGTCGACAACCGAGAAATAATACACAAATGCACCGCTCGTCCTCGATCTCCGCCCGCTACAAAAAACAAAACCGGGGAAAGACCATGTGTCTTTCCCCGGTTTCCGCGGAGAGAGAGGGATTCGAACCCCCGGTACAGTTGCCCGTACACCGCATTTCGAGTGCGGCCCGATCGACCACTCCGGCATCTCTCCTTTCTGCTGGCGGCATCGCACGGCACAAAGATAACGTTTTATATCGTCTCTTGTTCGTCCGAGCGCAGAAACCGCGTCTGTCGCTGACCCGACAAAACCCGGTCGCCTGATTTTCAAAAGCATCCCGGCTGCCGAAAAAATCCGGACGCCGAAAAACTTCGTTGCGGAGAGGGAGGGATTCGAACCCCCGGAGCCTCGCAGCTCAACGGTTTTCAAGACCGCCGCAATCGACCACTCTGCCACCTCTCCGGGCACAAAAGTAGCGGTTTTTTCTTTTCCTGCAAAACCCGAACGTTTTTCCGACCAAAAACACACCCGGCACGCAAAAAAAACGATTAAATACTTGGCGGTTAAGTTTTATCCGTTATATTTGCAACATCCAACAACCGATATTACTAACTTTCTAAACACTAACGGTTATGAATAAATCTCAACTGATCGATGCCATCGCTACGGGTGCAGGACTGACCAAAGTTCAGGCTAAAAAAGCGCTGGAAGCATTTATCGACGTAACGGGCAAAACGCTGAAGGCGGGCGACAAAATCGCGCTGGTAGGCTTCGGTTCGTTCAGCGTAACGAAAAAACCGGCTCGCACGGGACGCAACCCGCGGACGGGGGCTACGATCAAGATCGCTGCCAAGAAAGTGGTTAAATTCAAGGCTGGCGCTGAACTGAACTCGGTGGTGGGGAAATAACACCGGCTACAACGCCTGCGTATCGAGCGCCCGAACGGGGCCGCACCGTCTGAAACAGGCGCGGTGATTTTCGATATGCGGCAATATGTCATTTATTCATGCCGATCGGTTTTCGGAATTACTTCGGAAATCGGTCGGCATTTTCGTATCTTTGCTGCACACACGACTACCAAGACTGACTCCTATGGATTCGAAATATAAAAAGACCCTTCTGCTACTCCTGCTCTTCGTCATCGCCCTGCTGACGATCGACCAGACGGTCAAGATCGCGGTCAAGACGCATATGACGCTGAACGAAGCGATTCCGGTCTTCGGACGCTGGTTCTACATCAACTTCATCGAAAACCGGGGAGCGGCTTACGGGATGGAGATCGGGGGGAGCTACGGAAAACTGGCCTTGAGCTTGTTGCGCATCGCGGCGGTGGGGGCGATCGGATGGTATCTCGTCCGCCTGGTCCGTCGGGGGGCGCCGCGGGGGGTGATCGTCGGGGTGGCGGTCGTGCTGGCGGGAGCGATGGGAAATATTATCGACGCATCGTTCTATGGGCTGATTTTCTCGGAATCGACGCCTTATGCGGTGGCTCATTTCGTGCCGTGGGGGACGGGATATGCACCGTTTCTGCACGGGAGCGTCGTGGATATGCTCTACTTTCCGATCATCGAAATCGAACGGATGCCGTCGTGGGTGCCGTTCATCGGCGGAGAGCCGTACACCTTTTTCAGCCCGGTTTTCAACATTGCGGATGCTTATGTGACGTGCGGATTCGCTTATCTGTTGATTTTCCAGTACAAATATTTCAGGTAGGCTCCAGTAGGAAAGAGGGGGGAACGGAAAACGCGCCGGCCGCTATTTCGAGGTACTTTCGAATAGCGGCCGGCGCGATGTCGTTCGGAGAGGGGAGTTATCGTTCCAAAGCCTGTTCGATATCCGCGATGATATCCCCGGCATCCTCGATCCCCACCGAGAAGCGGATCAAATCGGGCGCCACTCCGGCCGCAATCAGCTGCTCGTCCGTCAGCTGACGGTGCGTATGGCTGGCCGGATGCAACACCGATGTCCGGGCATCCGCCACATGGGTCACGATCGCGCCCAGCTCCAAGCTGTCCATAAAGCGAATGGACTCTTCCCGTCCCCCCTTGAGACCGAATGTCACGACGCCGCACGTCCCGTTCGGCATGTACTTCTGCGCCAGTTCGTAATACCTGTTCCCCGGCAGCCCCGGATAGTTGACCCAAGCCACCTTATCGGTTCGCGAAGCGAGATACTCGGCCACCCGCTGCGCATTCTCGCAATGGCGCGCCACCCGCAGATGGAGCGTCTCCAGACCGAGATTGAGCAGAAAGGCGTTCTGCGGCGACTGGATGGAGCCGAGGTCGCGCATCAGCTGCGCCGTCGCCTTCGTGATATAAGCCCCCTTGCCGAACGCTTCGGTGTAGGTCAGCCCGTGGTACGACTCGTCCGGCGCCGTGAGCCCCGGAAACTTCGCGGCATGCGCCGCCCAGTCGAAATTCCCGCTGTCCACGATCGCTCCGCCCACTGCGGTAGCGTGCCCGTCCATGTATTTCGTGGTCGAATGGATCACGATGTCCGCCCCCCATTCGAAAGGCCGGCAGTTGATCGGCGTCGGAAAGGTGTTGTCCACGATCAGCGGCACCCCGTGCTCATGGGCAAGGGTCGCAAATTTCTCGATGTCCAGCACATTCAGCCCCGGGTTGGCGATCGTCTCGGCGAACAAGGCCTTGGTATTGGGCCGGAAAGCCTGCGCAATCTCCTCGGCCGGCGCATCTCCGTCCACGAAGGTGACCTCGATCCCCATCTTCTTCATGGTCACGGCGAAGAGGTTGAACGTCCCGCCGTAAATCGCCGACGCGCTCACGAAATGATCTCCCGCCGAACAGAGGTTGAAGAGGGCGTAAAACGAAGCCGCCTGTCCCGACGAGGTCAGCATGGCCGCCACCCCGCCTTCGAGAGCGGCAATCTTGGCCGCCACGGCATCGTTGGTCGGATTTTGCAACCGGGTGTAAAAATAGCCGCTCTCCTCCAGGTCGAACAGCCGCGCCATCTGGTCGCTGGTCTCGTATTTGAAGGTCGTGCTCTGGTAAATGGGCAATACCCGCGGCTCGCCCTTCTTGGGCTGCCATCCGCCCTGCACGCACAAGGTCTCGCGTTTGAATCGTTTTTTCATAAAATGGCCGATTTTTAAGCTATTCCACGTAACTGCTGTTATCCCAGCAATGGGTACAGAGCTGCTCCTTCGGCAAGCCGATGGCGTCCACCACATCCTGCAAGTTCTGGAATTTGAGCGAGGTCAGTTGCAACTGCTGCCCCATCACTTCGACCATTTTCCGATATTTTTCGCTGGTGTCGTCGGCATATTCGGCCAGTGTCTCGTCCGAGAGTTTGTCCGTCCCCTCCAGATCGCGGATCACGCGACGGGCGTAGAGGTCGAAAGTCGAGCGCGAAGTCGAAAAGTTCAGGAACCGGCACGGAAAGATCAACGGCGGACAAGCAATCCGCATGTGCACCTCCTCGACCCCCACCTCTTTGAGTTTCACGACATTGTCCTTGAGCTGCGTCCCCCGCACGATGGAGTCGTCCATGAAGACGATCTTGGCCCCGCGCGTAAAAGCCTCGTTCGGCAGCAGCTTCATCTTGGCCACCAGATCGCGCATCGCCTGGTTCTGGGGCATAAAACTCCGCGGCCAGGTCGGCGTATACTTGACGAACGGCCGTTTGTAGGGAATCCGCCGGGCATTGCTATACCCGATGGCATGCCCCACTCCGGAGTCCGGAATCCCGGCGGCGAAATCGGCCTCGACCTCCCCGTCCCGCGCCGCCATCGCCGCGCCGCACCGATAACGGGCATCCTCGACATTGATCCCCTCGTAGTCCGACGAGGGATAGCCGTAATAAACCCACAGGAACGAGCAGATCTGTTTCCGACTCCCCGCCGGCAGGATATCGGTAATACCGTCCCGCGTCAGCTGCACCGCCTCGCCCGGCCCGAGGTCTTTCACATACTCGTATCCGAGATTGAGAAACGACGAACTCTCGGAGGCCGCGACATACCCGAAGTCGTTCTTTCCGATAATGACCGGTGTCCGCCCGAACCGGTCGCGCGCGGCGTAAATGCCGTGTTCGGTGAGAATCAGCATCGAACAGGAGCCCTTGATCGTCCGCTGGACGTTCTCGATCCCCTCTTTGAAAGTCTTGCTCTGGCTGATGAGAATCGCCACCAGCTCCGTGGGATTGATCTCCGATCCGGAGAGTTCGGCGAAATGGACGTTCTCGGCCAACAACCGTTCGGCAATCTCGTCCATGTTCTCGATCCGCGCCACCGTAACGACCGAGAAACGCCCCAAATGGCTGGTGACGGTCACGGGCTGCGACTCGAAGTCGCTGATCACGCCGATCCCGATGCAGGAGCCTTCGAATTTCGGCAGGTCGTCTTCGAACTTGTTCCGGAAGTAGCCGTTTTCGAGGCTGTGGATCGACCGGATGAACTTCTCGCCGTTGTAGAAGGCGAGCCCGGCCCGTTTGGTGCCGAGGTGCGAATGATAGTCCGTGCAGTAGAAGACGTCGTTGACGCATTCGCGCCGGGAGGCGCAGCCGAAAAATCCGCTCATAGGATGGTGGTATGTGAAAGGTGAGTTATCTGAGCTTGTGCGAAATGAGGTTCATGAACTCCTCGCGGGTCTGAATTTGGGTAAGAAAGGCTCCCGTAAAAGCGGAAGTCGTTGTCGCCGAGTTCTGTTTCTCGACGCCGCGCATCTGCATGCACATGTGGCTCGCCTCGATAACGACAGCCACCCCGAGCGGGTTCAGCGCCTCCTGTATGCAGTCGCGAATCTGTACCGTGAGCCGCTCCTGCACCTGCAACCGCCGGGCGAAGCAATCCACCACCCTCGGTATCTTCGAGAGGCCGGTGATGAAGCCGTTCGGAATATAGGCCACATGCGCTTTCCCGTAGAACGGCACCAGGTGGTGTTCGCACAGCGAGTAGAGTTCGATGTCCTTGACGACCACCATCTGTTTGTACTCCTCCCGGAACTTGGCGGAGAGGAGGATGTCGATCGGCTCCTGGTCATAGCCCTGGGTCATGAACGACATGGCCTTGGCCACGCGTTCCGGCGTCTTGAGCAGCCCTTCGCGGGCAGGATCTTCGCCGAGCAGTTCGAGGATGGCTTTGTAGTGTTCGGCCAGCCGGGCTATTTTTTGTTCGTCGTATTCCATAACCGGTACGAAATTACGCCGCCGCGAAAAGAATCAGCAACTGGGCGGTCAGGATGCGCAGAAACATGGTCAGCGGATAGACCGTCGCATAGCCCACCGCCGGGAGGTCGTTGCCCGCCACGGCATTGGAGTAGGCCAAGGCAGGCGGGTCGGTCATACTGCCGGACAACAGCCCCGCGAGGGTGAAGTAGTTGATCTTGTAGAACAAGCGTCCGACAGTCCCTACGATCAGCAAGGGCACCATGGTGATAATCACGCCATAGCCGACCCATTTGTATCCCCCGCCGTCTACGATGGTCTCCACGAACCCCTCGCCCGCACCCAAGCCGACGCCGGCCAGAAAGAGCGCGATCCCGATCTCGCGCAGCATGAGGTTGGCGCTCATCGTAGTATATGTCACCACTTTATATTGCGGTCCGAAGCGGCTGATCAGGATGGATACGATCAGCGGCCCGCCGGCCAGCCCCAATTTGAGCGGCTGGGGAATCCCGGGCAGCAGAATCGGAATGCTCCCGAGCAAAACTCCGAGGAAAATCCCGATGAAGATCGGAATAAGATTAGGTTCGCGCAACCGCCGCATGGAGTTCCCCAAGACCTTGGTCGCCTCGGCCACTCCGATCTCGGTACCGACCATGGTCACCCGGTCGCCCATCTGGAGATGGAGGTTCCGGTTGGCCACCAGATCGACCCCGGCCCGATTGACCCGCGTAATATTGATCCCATACGTGCTCCGCAACCGGAGGTCGCCCAACCGTTTTCCGTTGAGCTCCGATTTGGTGATCATCACGCGGCGCGAAACGAACTGGCTGTCCAGCTTCTCCCACTCTTCGAAAGCCATGTCGAGCTTATGCCCGAGGAACGCCACCAGCGCATCTTCATCTTTGTGTGCCGCAATCACGAACAACTTATCACCCAAGTTCAGCTCGGTGTTGTTGCTGGCGATCTCCGTGCGCCCGTCTTTCTGGTGGCACACGCGCGAGATGACGAATGTCCGGTCGATCAGGCTCGAAATATCGCCCACCGTCCGTCCGGCAATGGTCGGATTCTCCAGCACGATCGAGATGCGCTGCGCCCCCGCGTCGTCCTGATCGCTGTGGTTGGCCGCCGCAGCCTCCTTGTCCAGCCGAATGCGGAAAATCAGCCGCAAAGCCATGATCGAAACGATAATCCCGATCACCCCCAGCGGATAAGCCACGGCATAGCCCAGCGGAATCGACGGATCGCTGACGCCTTTCATATCGGTATAGGCCTGCTGCGCCGCCCCGAGTCCCGGGGTATTGGTCACGGCTCCCGACAGCACCCCCACCATGGTGGTAATCGGAATGCCGGTCACCACGTGGATGATATAAGCGATGGCCACCCCGATCAGCACGATCGCCGTGGCCAGCATATTCAGCGTAAAGCCCCCCTTCTTGAGCGACGAGAAGAACCCGGGCCCCACCTGCAACCCGATGGAGTAGACGAAGAGAATGAGCCCGAACTCCTTGACGAAGTGCAAGGTGGTCGGGTCGATGCGCATGCCGAAATGGCTCAATGCGATGCCGACGAAAAGAATCCAGGTGACGCCCAGCGAAATGCCGGCGATTTTGATCTTCCCGAGCGCGATCCCGGCAGCGATGACCAGCGCGATCAGCAGGATCGAATGGGCCACGCCGCCTCCGAAAAAGAGATTATGTATCCACTCCATAAACTTTCCGAAATTAAAGAGGGGACAAAGGTACGCTTTATTTTGATTCGGTATACCGATTTTCGGCCCGAAAACGCGAAAAGCCGAATCCCGCCGCCCCGCCCCCGGAACCGCAGCATCCGACCTCTGTCGAAAACCGTGTGCGTCCGAACGCCCTATCTCAGGTACTTTTCATACCAATCGACCTTGCGCCCCGTGCTCACCCGGCCGTTTTTCTGCATCTTGCCGACCTTGAGCTTGATCCCTGCCGTGACCGCTCCCGTAAAGCCGTATCCGCCCTCGACGAAGAAGCAGAAATTACCCTTCCCCATCTCGACCCCCACCGGCGACACATGCCAGCCGAAGATCGCCTTCACGGTCTGGTCCTGGTCGATCGACACCCACCGATTCCCCACGCCGAACCCGATACCTGCCCGGGTGTAGACCGACAGCCAATTGTTCCGCACCCAGTTGATCCGCAAGTTGGGCAACAAGGTGAACCAGTCGTCCTTCTGTCCGCCCGAGATGTCTTCCGACCCGCGCACGCAGGGCTGCCACCCCTTGTTGTGCGAATAGACGAACGGCACGTTGAGCTCCAGCCACGGCGTAATCTCGTAGTTGATCCCCAGGCTGACCGTCCCGAAGCAGCCGGTCACTTTCGACGGCGGATCGACCACCGTAGGCGAGTTGTTCTCGACGAACGGAAAACGTTTGTTGGCATAGCTGGAGTTGGCCGTAATCGGCGAATAGCCGTAGCCGAAAGTAACCGCCAGCCGGCTCCGCCGGATTTTCTGAGGCTGGACATAGACCTTTTTGCCGGTCGAATCCACGATCCGCGGCGTGAACGGCGTCACGACCCGCTGAGCATACGCCTCGCCGACCGCCGCAGCCCCGACTGCGGCCAGAGTAAGAAGCATTGATTTAAATCTCATGATATTTATAAGTTTGAGTTGCGTTTTGAATATCCCAAAGATAGCATTAAATTTGAACTTTATTGACATCCGTCATAAATAAATATCGCCTGCAGGATGCGCCGCCGCTCGAAAAACCGGAGACGACAGGGAGATGAGCCGGCCGGTCGCCTGTACGGGAAACGACGTGCCGCCGCCCGCTCCGGCGGGCCGAAAGGCGCGAATGAAATAGCAAGAAAATGGGAAAAATTATTCTGACCGGCGACCGCCCCACGGGACGCCTCCACTTGGGACACTACGTAGGTTCGCTGAAACGGCGTGTCGAACTGCAAAACTCCGGTGAGTTCGACCGCATCTACATCATGATCGCCGACGCGCAGGCGCTCACCGACAACGCGGACAACCCGGAAAAGGTGCGGCGAAACATCATCGAAGTGGCTCTGGACTACCTCTCGTGCGGGATCGATCCGACACGGAGCACCATCTTCATTCAGTCCCAGATTCCGGAGTTGTGCGAACTGTCGTTCTATTATATGAACCTGGTGACCGTCTCGCGTCTGCAACGGAATCCGACGGTGAAGACCGAGATCAAGATGCGCAACTTCGAGGCGAACATTCCGGTGGGTTTCTTCACCTATCCGATCAGCCAGGCGGCGGACATCACGGCTTTCCGCGCCACGACCGTTCCGGTGGGCGAGGATCAGGAGCCGATGATCGAACAGACGCGCGAGATCGTGCGGCGGTTCAACTCAATCTACGGGCCGGCGCTGGTGGAGCCGGAGATTCTGCTGCCGGAGAACGCGGCCTGCCTGCGGCTGCCGGGGACGGACGGCAAGGCGAAGATGAGCAAGTCGCTCGGCAACTGCATCTACCTCTCCGACAGCGCCGAAGAGGTGGCCAAACGGGTCAAGACCATGTTCACCGACCCGGGGCACCTGCGGGTCGAAGACCCGGGGAAGGTCGAGGGGAATACCGTATTCACCTACCTCGACGCTTTCTGCCGACCGGAACATTTTGCCGCTTACCTGCCGGAATATGCCGGTCTCGACGAGCTCAAAGCGCACTACCGGCGGGGCGGACTGGGCGATGTCAAGGTCAAACGGCTGCTCAACGCGGTGCTGGAAGAGACGCTGGAGCCGATCCGCGCCCGGCGCAAGGAATACGAGCAGGACATTCCGGAGGTCTACCGCATGCTGAAGCGGGGCAGCGAGGCGGCTCGCGAGGCGGCGGCGGCTACGTTGGCCGATGTGCGGCGGGCGATGCGCATCGACTACTTCGACGACGAGGCTCTGATTGCGCAACAGGCGCAGGAGTATCGCTAAATCTATCGGGAAAGATTCAATCCTTCGTACCATGATGACGAAACGCATACTCTCGATCATATGGCTGAGCTGCGCGACGACGGTCGCCGGGGCTCAGGGGACGGCGGTGACGCTGGATGCGTGCCGGCGGGCGGCTGTCGAACGGTCGCCGCTGAGCGCCCGCCAGACGCTCGTCGGCGAGAAACGGAAGGCGCAAGACCGGGCGACTTCGTCGAGCCTGCTGCCGCAGTTGGAGATTCAGGCACAGGGCAGCTACCAGAACGAAGTGCCGAAGTTGCCGACGGACTTTCCGCTGCCGGTGACGATGGATCTGCCGAAGGATCAATACCGGGCCACGGTGGAGCTGAATCAGGTGATCTACGCCGGACACAGCGTGCGGAACACCAAGCGTCTCCATGCGGCAACGGCGGAGGTCGAGACGGCGTCGTTGGCCGTAGAGCTCGACCGGCTGCGCGACCGGATCAATCGCACCTATATCGGTATTCTGCTCACGGAAAAGCAGTTGGAGGTCAACCGACTGATGCGCGAGACGCTGGAGTCGAACCTCCGGGCGGTGACGGCCCGGATGGAACAGGGGATGGCGACGGGAGCGGAACAGGCATCGCTGGCGGCGCGGATGCTGGAGTTGAACCAGGAGCGAATCGCGCTGAGCGGCGAGCGGGCCAAATACATCACGGCATTGACGAAATTGACGGGGATGGAGATCACGGAGCGGACGTATTTCGAGATACCGCCGGTTCCGACGGAGAGGATTCCGGATGAAGAGGCAGCACCGTTTAAGAAACGTTCGGAGATGAAGCTCTACGCCGAACAACGCAACCTGCTGGAGGCACAAAACCGGATGTCGAACAGCCGGTCGAACCCTCAGTTATCGCTCTTTGCGAGCGGGGGGTACGGACGTCCGGGGTACGACCTCTTCGACCGGAATTTCGCCCCGATGGCGATCGGCGGATTACGGTTCCGGCTGCCGCTGACGAGCTGGGACGCTACGCAAAAAGAGAAGAAAATCAATCGGGTGGCCGGTCGGGACATCGACCAGCAACAACGCGATTTCGAACGTAACGTTTCGATCGAGGCGGCGCAATATCGGGTGCAAATCGAGCGGTTGCAGGAGACGATACAACTCGACCCGACGCTCGTCGAGGCCCGAAAGGTGGTTCGCGAACAGGCCCAGGCGCAGTTCGAGCAGGGGGTGATTACGGCGACGGAGTACCTGACGGAGTTCAACAACGAGGCGGCGGCGCGGATCAGCGCCGAGGTGAACGCCTTGCGGCTGGTCGAGGCGTGGATCGCTTACCAGGCGGTGCGGGGGATTTATAACTGACACGAATTCAAGCAGAAGACTATGCAAAGCATCTTTTCGAACCGAATTTTAGCGACCGCAGCCCTGTCGGCAGTCGTGGCGAGCGGGCTGACGGCTTGTCAGCGGGGGCCGGAGCCGGACGCTTACGGCAATTTCGAAACCGTGGAGGTGATCGTTTCGGCGGATTGCAACGGCAAGCTGCTGGAGTTCAACCTCGAAGAGGGGAGCCGAGTGCATCGGGGCGAAATCGTCGGATGGGTGGATACGACGCAGTTGGTGTTGCAGCGAAATCAGTTGCAGGGTGAAATCGCGGTACTGCGGGCCCAGCTGCCGGAACGGGAGAAACAGTTGGACGTGGTGCGCGAACGGTTGGCCAAGGTGCAACGCGAGCTGGCACGCTACACGGCGCTGGCCGAGAAGGACGCTTCGACGCGGCAGCAGGTGGACAACCTGCATTACGACGCAGAAATCCTTCAGAAACAATTGGATGCGGAGCGTTCGACGCTGGACATCCAGACCCGGACGCTGCTGGCGCGGATGGAGCCGCTCCGGCAACAGATTCTCCAGGTGCAGGATCGGATCGACAATGCTTACGTGGTGAATCCGATTGCGGGGCGGGTGCTGGCGAAGTATGCCGAGCGGTACGAGCTGGCGACGATCGGCAAGCCGCTCTACAAGGTGGCGAACCTGGATACGATGATTCTGCGGGCGTATATCGAGGAGCCGCAGTTGGCTGCGATTCGGCTGGGGCAGGAGGTGACGGTGCAGGTGGACAGCGTTTATGTAAAAAACGGCTTCCGGATGCCGGGTCGGATCGGCTGGATTGCGGATCAGGCGGAATTTACGCCCAAAGTGATCCAGACACGCAGCGAGCGGGCCAATCTGGTCTATGCGTTGAAGATTTACGTCCCGAATCGGGACGGTGTGTTGAAAATCGGCATGCCGGCGGAAGTCTATTTCGACCCGCATACTCTGGCAGAGCAGGAATAATATTGTCAAACGACTGTGCGCCCCTGGCTTCCGCGAAACAGCCAGTGGTGCGCTGAACTATGTCGGAAACGACGGTTTCTGCTATTCGCGGTCGGGAAGCGGCGGCTATGGGGTGTACTTGAATTTCAGCATGACGGGCCTCCTGCCCAGCAGCACGTTCAATCGCGCTCACGGTTTTCAGTTGCGTTGCCTCTCGGAATAAACGCACCCACAGGGTGTTTTATCGGCAGCCTCTACCCCAAATTTTCCGAGGCGCGCACGAATAGAAACAGAGCTCTGTCCCTCACCCAACGCATCACAACAGCCGCACCGTCTTCGCATCTTCCCGCAGCCGCATCGCATCGAAATCGACGCCCGTCAGCAACACCGCCCCCGGACGCTTCCCCGGTTCGAAACTGCCGATCTCATCGCCGAACCTCAACGCCCGCGCGCCGTTCAGCGTCGCCCACTGCAACACCGCCGCCAAGGGCAACGCCGGATTGTGCGCACACAGCCACTTCATCTCCTCGACCATCGACAGCGACCGATTCGACGACAGACTGTCCGTCCCCAGCGCCACCCGCGCACCCACCTCGTATAACATCTGCGCAGGCGGAAAATCGGCATCGATGTAGTAGTTCGACCGCGGACAGAGCACGAACGTCACATCTTCAAAATACCCCATAATCAGCTCCATATCCTGCCGCCGCATCTGCGTGTTGTGGATCAGGATCAAGTGCGCCTCCCGCGGCAACGACCCGACGAGCCGTTCGGCATGTCCCCCATAAGCCAGGAAATCCGGCTCCCGGCCCGCCGAAGCGGAGACCAGTTCGAAAATCCCCCCCTTGCGATCGAAAAAATCGACCTCGGCGGGCGTCTCCATAAAGTGGATCGACATCAACGGCGAATCCGCTGCCCGTTTGAACAGTCTGTCCGACATGAAATAGGTGGAGTGCTGCGTCGGCGTCACCGGCAGCCCGGCCCGATCGGCAGCCGCCACCACCGGATCCACCGAACGACGATAGAAAGCCTCCGCCTCGTCGTCCGCCGGCAGGCCGAAAAATTCGGCAAACGTATGGTATCGGGTCCTCCCCTCCGTCTTGGCCTTGACTTTAGCCGGAAAAGAGGTCGTGTCGTTGCTGATATCCCCCACCGCCTGAATCCCTTCGCGCCACATCGACAAATCCTCTTCGATCGCCCGCTCCTCCTGCTCCTCGCGCGAAAAGTCGTTCCGCCGCGAAACCACATTCCGAATAAACTCCACCATCCCCACCTGTGCCGGAATGGCCCCCTTGAAACAGGAGAGTTCCAGGTGACAATGGGCATTGGTCATCCCCGGAATCAGAATGCCGTTGTGGTACTCCGTCTGCGGCAGCGAGTCGATTCGGTCGCACGACTCCACGCCGAGCACCGTCCCGTCCGCCGCGAAACGAACCACTCCGTTGCGCAGCAGCGTTCCGTCAGAGTCGAGGAGGTACGGAGCCGCTACGCTTCGCCAAACTGTCGAGGTACTGTTTTTCATAATATTTCTCCAAATCGGACGGGAATCCGGTCAGCCGTTCGAGCCACGCCGCCCGCGCCTGAACCACCGGCAGCACATAGGTCAGCCGGACTCCGGTCAAATAACATGTGTCGGGCCGCTGGTCTTTCCGCAAGGTCTCCGAAATCGAGACGGTCAGCCGTTCGACCCCCGTCGCCACCCGAATCTCGCCCTCATACGGAACCGTATCTTTCGCCACCGGCAGCCAGAAGGTGTTTTCCGCCGCATCCCCGTCCCGCGAAACGCGGCGCGCACGGACGGATTTCGTATAAGACCGGGCATGCGAACCCGTCGAATACCTGAAACTCAGCCGATAGAGCCCCTTCGGCACCACCGAATCGCCCTTTTCGGAACGTTGCGCATAGACGAACCGATAGCCGTCGAGCTTCCCCCGCAACACCGTATCGCTGCGGAAAACCGTGTCGGAGGTCATCTGCTGGGCGATCGAGTCCAGGTGCAGCTGATGTTTGTAACGCGCCTCGGCCACCACGCTGATCGCCTTGATATCGGCGGCCACTTCGCCCAGGATATTGGTCAGCGGATTGCTCTTCCGCATGGCCATCTCGCGAACGGTGAAGCGGAAGTCCTCCAGCGTATAGCCGTACTGCCCCAGCACCTCGCTGTACATATCGAGCGAGTCGAGCGGCCGGAAACGCCGTTCGTCACGATCCTGCTGGATGATCGACTGTCCGATGAGCGTCTCGCGGATGATCGCCCGCATCTCCTGCTCGGGAATCGCCCGCGGCCCGCGGTGACAAGCCGCTGCGGCCCACAACGCCACTGCTATGAGAATATATTTTTTCATTTTCGTCCGATAACGCCTGCGGCCGTCGCCGCACCGATGGCCGTCCCCAGCAACAAGACGCCGAACCCGACCGCCGCCAAATCCGCCGCCTCGATCCGCACGGGATAGGCCTCCATGAGGAATGCCTCGCCGGCCATCCGGATGAGCCCCCACCGCTGTTGCGCGAGCGCAAACCCGACTCCGAGCGCCAGCCCCAGCCCTACCCCCACGGCCGTAATCCACGCCCCCTCCCACGTAAACACCCGCCGCAACAGCCCCGGCGTGCCTCCCATGGCGAGCAGCATCTCCCGGTCGCGCTCCTTGTCGGCCGCCAGCATGACGACCGTCCCCACCAGGCTCAAAGCCGCGATCAACACGACGAACATCAACAGCAGATAGATGATCCACTTCTCCTGCGTCACCATACGGTAGACGGTCTCTTTCTGCTGGAAACGGGTTTTCACGTCGAAATCGTCTCCCGCCACTGCCGCCACCGCCCGCTGTCCCCGCTCGGGCGAGATCCCCTCCGCGAGCCGAATCTCCAGCGAAGTCCCGCGCCCCTCGCCGATTCCGGTCAGCCGCCGCGCCAAAGCGATCGGCACAAACAGATAACGCGAGTCGGTCTGCTCGTCCAAGGCATAAATCCCCGCCGGTCGAAGCGCGGCAGTGCGATAGAGCGACACCGGCAGGAACGAAGCGGTCGCACCGCCGCGTCCCGGCCGGATGGCATAGACCTGCACGGGCTCGATCAGTCCCCCCGACAGACCCAAGGCATAGGCCACCCCCTGTCCAAAGACTCCCTCGTCGAGGTCGCCGTGCTGCAACCGGTATTGCCCCTGCACCAAGCGCCGCTCGATCGGTATCACCTCGTGATAGAGGCTGTCCACGCCGCGCAGCGCCGCAATCCACTGCCGTCCGCCATGGGTCAGCAGGACGTTCTGCTCCGCCACGACACTGACGGCTGCCACCTCAGGCAGAGGCTCGATCCGCGCCCGCAAGGCTTCGGCGTCGAATCCGCTCCCCGTCCGCGACGTCACGCGCAGTTCGGCGTCGAACTCGCTGTACATCTCCCGGATAAAGTCGCTCAGCCCGTTGTGGAACGAGAGAATCACGACCAGCGCCATCACCGGAACGGCCACAGCCACGACGCTCACCCCGGCGATCAGGTTGATGACGGAGTGGGATTTTCGGCTGAAGAGGTGCCGGCGGGCAATGAATGACGAGAGCATATCCGGTACAAAGATAATAAAGGTATTTTCAGCGTCTCCGCCTCCGGGTTAGTGGGCGTCGAGCCAGCTGACGCCCGCGTCGGCTTCGACCAGCAGCGGCACCGACAGCTCCGCCGCTCCGGCCATCGCTTCGGTCAGCAGGGCGGTTACCGCCGTCACCTCGCTCTGAGGCACCTCCAGCACCAGTTCGTCGTGCACCTGAAGAACGATCCGAGCTCCGCTCCCCCGCTCCCGCAGCAGCCGATCGACGTCGATCATCGCCATCTTCATAATATCGGCCGCGCTCCCCTGAATCGGGGCATTGATGGCGTTTCGCTCCGCCAGGGAGCGGGTCACGGCATTCCCCGACCGGATGTCCGGCAGATACCGCCGCCGACCGAAGATCGTCTCGACATATCCCTGCTCGCGCGCTTCGGCCACCACGCGGTCCATATACTCCTTGACCCCCGGATAATGGGTGAAGTAACCGTCGATCAACTCCTTCGCTTCGCCGCGCGGAATCCGCAGCCGCGTCGCCAGCCCGAAGGCCGAGATGCCGTAGATGATCCCGAAGTTGGCCGTCTTGGCGCGCCGACGCTGTTCGCGGGTCACCTCCTCCGGCGCAACGCCGAAGACCCGGGCCGCCGTCGCCGTATGAATGTCCTCGCCGTTGAGAAAGGCCTGCCGCAAGGCCGCATCCCCCGACAGATGCGCCATAATGCGCAGCTCGACCTGCGAATAGTCCGCCGAGACGATCACATGACCGTGGTCGGGCGCCGTAAAGGCCTTCCGAATCTCGCGCCCGACGGCGTCGCGGATCGGAATGTTCTGCAAGTTGGGATTCGTGGAGCTCAACCGCCCGGTGGCGGTCACCGCCTGGTTGAATGAGGTGTGTATCCGTCCGGTCTGCGGGTCGATCAGCTGCGGCAACGCCTCGATGTAGGTCGAAAGCAGCTTCTTCAGCCCCCTGTATTCCAAGATCTTCTCGATCACGGGATGGTTCGCCGACAGCGACTGGAGGTATTCTTCGTCCGTCCGGTACTGTCCCGTCTTGGTGCGCTTCGGTTTCGGATCGATCTTCAGTCCCTCGAACAAAGCGTCGCCCAACTGTTTGGCGGAATTGACGTTCAGATCGGGCACGCCGGTCGTCTCGCGAATCCCGGCCTCCAACTGCGCCGCCTCGACGGTCAGCACCGCTCCGGACTCGCCCAGAATATGCCGATCTACGAAAACTCCGGCAAACTCCATCCGCGCCAGCACCGGGATCAGGGGAGCCTCGATCCGACAGTACAGACCGGTCTGGCCCGTCTCCTCCAGCAGGGGCCACAACTTTTCGAAGAGCTGCCACGTGACGTCGGCATCTTCGGCCGCATACTCCGCCACCCGAACCGGATCGGCGAACAACATGGAGGTCTGCTTCGCCCCCTTGCCGATCAGGGTCTCGATCGGTACGGGATCGTACCCGAGGAATCGCCGCGCGAGAAAATCCATCCCGTGCCGCGCCTCGGGATCGAGCAGGTAGTGGATAATCATGGTGTCGTACAGCGTCCCGCGGACTTCGATCCCGGCGGCGTGCATCAGGACGAGCATATCGAACTTGATGTTCTGGCCGATTTTGCCGATCCGGTCGTTTTCGAACACCGGTTTCAGAGCGGCCAGCACCTGCGCCCGCCGCTCCGCATCGGGCGTGGGCACCCAGAAAGCCTCGTGGGCGGCGACCGAAAACGAAAGCCCCACGAGTTCCGAGCGCAAAGGCTCGATCCCCGAGGTTTCGGTGCCGAAACAGAACTTTTCCGACCGGCCGAGCAGAGCCACGAGTTCCGCCAACTGTTCCTCGGTCTCGACGATATGATAGGTATGTTCGGTCGTGGCCAATGTCTGCAAACCGTCGGAAGCGGCCAACGCCGCCTCGTCGGCCTCTGTAGGGGTCGGCGGCACGACCATCTCGGACAAAGGCGAGACCGCCGCCGCAGTATCGGTTTCCGGCACGGAGTCGAAGAGAGACATCTGGCCGCCGAGTTGCGAATAGGGCTTCGGTTTGCCGGGCTTCTGTTTGCTGAGCGACGGCAGGGTCTGGGCATGCAGTGCGCTGCTGTGAAAGAGCCGGCTGTCGACGTCGCGCAACAGGAGATTGAAGTTATGCTCGATATAGATGCTCCGCAGCGCGGCATAGTCAGGCTCTTCGAGCTGCAAGGCGGTCGGGTCGAACTCGATCGGGACGTCGAGCCGAATGGTGGCGAGCACTTTGGAGAGTCGCAATTGCTCCTGATTTTCCAGCACGGCGGCCCGCAGTTTCGGGGTCAGTTCATCGGCATGCGCGATCAGGTTCTCGACGTCGCCCCACTGGGCGACCAGTTTCCGCGCCCCCTTTTCGCCCACCCCAGGCACACCGGGAATATTGTCGGAGGCGTCGCCCCACAAGGCCAGAATGTCGATCACCTGTTGCGGATCGGCGATGCCGTAGTTCTCGCACACTTTGTCCAACCCGACGATGTCGATCCCTTCGCCCCCCTTCGCGGGTTTGTACATGCTGACGTTCTGTTTGATCAGCTGGCCGTAGTCTTTGTCGGGGGTGACCATGAATACGTCGTACTCGCCGCAGCAGGAGGCTTTGTGGGACAAGGTGCCGATCACGTCATCGGCTTCATAACCGGCCACCTCCAGAATGGGGATCCGCATGGCCTCCAGAATCGCTTTGATGTGCGGCACGGCGGCGATGATATCTTCCGGCGTGGCATCGCGGTTGGCTTTATAGAGGGGGTAGAGGTCGCGCCGGAAGGAGCCTCCCGGCGGGTCGAAAGCGACGCCGAGGTATTTCGGCTGCTCGCGGACGATCAGTTCGTTGAGGAATTTGGCGAAGCCGAAAATGGCGGAGGTGTTCAGCCCCTGTGCATTGCGCATGGGCCGGTTGATAAAGGCGTAGTGGAAACGGAAGATCAGGGCGTAGGCGTCGATCAGGAAGAGTTTCTCCATCGTGCTGGTTTACGGTTTATCGGGAATTATCCTCTGCCCGCCAGGTGGCATGCGATTTTTCGGTTTCGTAGAGTCTCAGCTCGGCGAGCTGCACGCCGCGGGGCAGCTCTGCGGCGATCTGGCCGGCGAACCGGATGAGCATCTGTTCGCAGGTGGGCTGGTAATCGACCAGATAGACGCGCTCCCACTTCTCCCGCACTTGTTCGAGCAACCGCAGGTTCTCGGGGGTCTGTCGCAGCACGAGGGCGTGGTCGTAAGGCTCGACGACGAGCCGGTTGACGATGCGTTTCAGGTCGCCGAAGTCCATCACCATGCCGTATTTCGGATTCTGAGGGTCGTCGCAGGGTGTCCCGGACACGGTGACGAAGAGTTTATAGGAGTGGCCGTGCAGGTGTCGGCACAATCCGTCGTAACCTTCGAGGGCGTGGGCCATCTCGAACGAAAATTCCCGTGTCAATCGTATCGTCGTCATATTGTTATTGATTACCCGTTCATATTGCCGTGTCTACCCGCATGGAACCGTACCTTTTCTGAAGAAAAGGTACCCAAAAGACTTTTAGTTAGCTACGCTACTCCTTAGGCTCCGCAGTCCTCAGTCTCTGCGATTGCTTTTGGGCGGGGTTGTAGCGCGCAATAAGGTTTAGCTCGCATTAGCGCACTACAACTCCCGACCCAAAGTAGAGTCCGAGATCTGGGCCGCCGGCAGCTTTAGGATGCGTAAGCATCCGTCGAAAGTTTTTCTGGTTCTCTTTGTTCACAAAGAGAACAGTACCCTCCTGGACAAAGACAGATAAATGAACGGTTAAAATCACTGCGGTCGTTCCGAACGGATAAAGAGCCGCAGAGCCAGTCCCACCAACAAGACCGCCATTCCCCCCAATATCCCCAGCGGCAAGACCATATCCGCCACCGGTTGTCCTTTGAGCATCAAGCCCTTGACCCCCTCGATAAACCACGTCGCCGGCACACACCGACAGACCCATTGCAACACCAGCGGCATGTTGGCGATCGGAAAGATGAAGCCCGACAGCAACACCGTCGGCAGGAAAAGCCCCAGCAACGAGCCCGTGAGCGCCGACTGCTGCGTCTTCACCAGCGACGAGATCAGCACCCCCAGTCCGATCGCCGCCAGAATGAACAGACCGCACAACAACGCCACCCCCCATCCGCTTCCGTAGCACGGCATGTCGAACACCCAAATCCCCAGACACATAATCATCCCCGTATTGATCGCCGTCAGCAGAAAATAAGGCACCACCTTCCCCAGCACGATCGTCCGGCCTCGCAGCGGCGACACCGTCAGCATCCGGAGCGTTCCCGTCTCCTTCTCGCGCGCCAGCGTCACCGACGTCATCATCGCCGCCACGATCATCACGATCAACGCAATGACCCCCGGCACGAACATATAGGCCGACTTCAGTTCCGGATTGTACATCATCCGCACGTTCGTCCGAACAGCAAACCCCGCCTCAGCACCACCCGCAGCCACCGCCGCCGCGTTGAGCTCCGCATTCAAATCCGCGACGATCGCCGTCGCATAGCCGATCACCGTCGTCGCCATGTTCACATCCGCCGCATCCGTCACCAGCTGCACCGTCGTCCCTCCGTACCGCCGCGCATCCGAGCCGAAACCCGGCGGAATCACCACCACCATCTTCACCATCCCGCGCCGGAACACCTCGTCGATCTCGCCGTCGCTCCGCACCTCGGCCACTACCCGAAACCGATCCGCCGCCTGCAATTTATCGACCAGCCTCCGGGCGAGCGGATCGCCCTGCGACCCATCCAGCACCGCCACCGGCGTATGGTCGATGTCGGTCGAGATGACATACCCGAAAAGCAGCACCAACGCCAGCGGAATGACGAACAACATGACCAGCGTCCTGCGCTCGCGCAGGATGTGACGCCACTCTTTGGCCACGAAACTCCAGAAAACGCCGTTCGTCATCGCCGTCGGGTCAATTTTTCAAACAAATCATCCATATCCGTCGCCCCGTGCTCCCGCATCAACACCGCAGGACGATCCAGCGCCTTCATCTCGCCGTCCGCCATAATGAGCGTCCGGTCGCAATAGAGCGCCTCGTCCAGATAGTGCGTCGTCACCAGCACCGTCGTCCCCTCGCCCGCCGCATCGAGGATCAGTTCCCAGAACCGTCGCCGTTCCAACGGATCCACGCCGCCCGTCGGTTCGTCCAGAAAGAGCACCTCGGGCCGGTGGAGCATCGCTGCCGCCAGCGCCGTCTTCTGCTTCCACCCCGGCGGCAAACCGCGCACCAGCAGACGCCGCAACTCCTCCATCCCGAGCCCCGTACAAAGTTCGTCCATTCTGGCCCGCAGCACCCGCCGCCCGAGGCCGTAGATCGCACCGAACAGTTGCAGGTTCTCGCCCACCGTCAGATCGTCATAGAGCGAGAAGCGTTGGCTCATGTATCCGATCCGCCGTTTCACCCGCTCCGGTTCCCGCACGGCGTCATATCCCGCCACGACGGCCCGTCCCGACGTGGGCTGCAACAGCCCGCACAGCATCCGAATGGCCGTCGTCTTCCCCGCTCCGTTGGCCCCCAGAAAACCGAACACTTCGCCCCGCGCGACGGCGAACGAGAGGTCGTCCACCGCCGTGAAGTCGCCGAAACGGCGTGTCAGATTTTCCGCTATGATGGTTCTTTGCTCCATGTGTTTACCATGCCTCCTCTTCCTCCCCGTCGCTCTCCGAAAGGGACGTGAGCCGGATAAAAAGGTCTTCGACCGTCGGCACGATCACCCTTATCGAAACCCGCTCCGCCTCGATCCCCTGAGCCCGCAGATAGCTCGCCACCGTCTCGCTCCGCAGCCCCGGCAACGGCACGTTCAGGTGGATTCGGTCTCCAAACGAGTAACAGCCGCCCGACAGCGACCAGCCGCGCAGCAATTGCAACAGCCGCGCATTCAGCGCCCGGTCTCCCCCGTCGATTTCGTAAAGCGTTCCGCGATAGTGTGCAGCCACCTCCCCCGGCGCCAATTCGTCGAGCACAATGCCCTCGTGCAGCAACGTGATCCGGTCGCACCGCGCCGCCTCGTCCATGTACGAAGTCGAGACCAGAATCGTCTTCCGCCCCTCCTCCGCCAGCGTGCGCAGCGCCTCCCAGAACTCGCGCCGCGACACCGGATCGACTCCGGTCGTCGGTTCGTCGAGCATCAGCACCTCCGGGTCGTGCACCATGGCGCAGCAGAGCGCCAGTTTCTGCTTCATCCCTCCCGACAGCTGTGCCGCCGGGCGTCTTTCGAACGGCTCCAGCTGCCGCCAGATGTCGCCCATCGACCCTTCGATATCACCCGCCGACCGGCCGTAGATGCGGGCGAAAAAGTTCAGGTTCTCGCGCACCGAGAGGTCGCCGTACAGCGAAAAGTTCGACGGCATATAGCCCACCGTCCGCCGCACCGCCCGCCACTCCGACCGGATGTCGTATCCCCCCACCGTCGCCTCGCCCTCGTCCGGTCGCACGAGGGTTACCAAAATGTCGAACAGCGTGCTCTTCCCCGCTCCGTCGGCGCCGATCAGGCCGTGGATCGTCCCCCGTTCGACCCGCAGCAACACCTCTTCCAGGGCGACCGTCCCGTCGCCCCAAGTTTTCGATATGTCGCGTGCCTCGATCATGGTACAGGTAAAGCCTATTTCTCCGATTTCGCCGCCGGTCGGGCCAACGGATCCCGCCGACTCTTGGTCACCACAAAATCTTTCAGGTAATAAGGCTCATAATAAGCCACATCGGCGAAATCGCCGGCCCGATAAGCCTCCTCGGCCAGTGCCACCAGCCCGCGGGCCGACGACGCGATCCGCACGAAAGTCGCCGCGGGCAACAGCTCGGCACACTTCTGCGCCCCGTTCCCGAAGACCAGCAGTTCGCGCCCCGCCGCGAGAATGTCGGCAAAGCTCTTTTCGGTCAGGATATGCGCCCCCGTCTCGCCCAGCGGCCGCAACCCGGTATCGAACAGCCGGGTATAGACCTCCATCCGCCGGGCGTCGATCATCGGAGCGAGCACCGCCGTCTCGGGCCGTTCGATCCGCACGATCCCCGCGCGGGACTCCTCCATCGCAATCGAGGCCAAGGCCTGCAACGAGTCCACGGCAATCAGCGGCCGCCCCAGCGCATAACAGATCCCCTTAGCCGTCGAAACGCCGATCCGGAGCCCGGTATACGAGCCCGGCCCGCCGCCTACAGCCACGGCATCCAGCTCGTCGGCGTCCATGTCGTTCCCGCGGAGCACCTCTTCGATGTACAAGGCCAGATTGTTGGCATGCGCCCGCCCCTCGCCGCTGCTCTCGCGCAACGAGATCATCTCGCCGTCCTTGGCCAGGGCCACCGAACAGACCTCCGTCCCGGTCTCGATGGATAGAATCAATGCCATATAACTATATATCTTTCAATCAGATTCCGAACTACTTATCCGCCACCGCGTCCGCCGCCAGCGAAGCGGTCGTCCGCACCGTCATCCCGTCGTTCAGTTTTTTAGAGATGGCCAAGAAAGGCGCACTCACCACCCAAACCGCCGTATCCAGCCCCTCGGCCTCCACTTCGATGAACTGGCGATCCTGAATCCCCGTCTTCACCGGCTTCATCCGCACGCGCGAGCTGTCTGTTTCATAAAGGAACACCACCTCTCCGCCTCCCGCCTGAGCGCGCGAGGTGACCGCCTGGATCGGCACCGACAACGCCCGCCGTGTCTCCGTCCGGATATCCACCGAGGCGGACATCCCCGGCCGGAACGGCGATCCGCCACCCTCCGGCACCAGATCGGCATACGACTCCGGAAGGATATAAATCCGCACCTCGAAATTGGTGGCCTGTCCCGAAGCCGCCGTTCCCGTAGCCGTGTTGGCAATCCGGGTCACGATCCCGCGGAACTGCCGCCCCAGATAGGCATCCACCTCGACCACCGCCGTATCGCCCAATTCGACTCGCACGATGTCGTTTTCGTTCACATCGGCACGCACCTCCATCTGCGACAGGTCGGCGATCCGGAGCATCTCCGTCCCGGCCATCGTCGCCGTCCCCACGACCCGCTCGCCAAGCTCGACATTCAGCTTGGAGACCGTCCCGCCGCTCGGCGCAAAAATCGTGGTCTTATACAGATTCTCAGCCGCCTCCTTGAGCGAAGCCTCGGCGCTCCGGATGTTGAACTCCGCCGTCCTCACCTGCGCCTGAAGGGCACGATACTGCGCTTCGGCGTTCTGGAAGTCGGCTTCCGAAATCGCCTTTTGGGCGAACAGCTGCCGCTGCCGTTCATAGGTCTGTTCGGCCAGCGCCAGTTGGGCCCGAATCTGCTCTAATTGCGCCTTCGAAGAGTTGAGCGTGGCTTCGGCCCGCTCCTGCATCGATTGATAGGTGTCCGGCTTGATCTTCAGCAAGAGCCTCCCTTTTTCGATCCGCTGTCCCTCTTCGACGTTCAGTTCCACGATTTCGCCCGACACGTCGGGCGAAATTTTGACTTCGGTCACCGGCTGCACACGGCCGTTGGCCGAGATCAACTCGACAATCGTCCGCACCTCCGGCCGTTCGACGGTCACCGCCTCGGGCAGAGGCCGCCCCCACCATCCGCTCTGTTTGCCGACTATCCAGAAGACGAGCACCAACAACAATCCGCCCCAAATAATCAGTCTCCGTTTACGTTTGTTTTTCTTCGCCATATCGTCTGTTTCGTTTTATCGTTTTCGCTCTGTGCTCCGCCGTCGTTACAGGGTTATCTCGACGCCGCGGTAGAAATCCAGAATCTTCATTTTGAAAATATAGTCGTACCGGGCCTGCAACATCAAGGACTGGGCCTCCGCCAGATTATTCTGGGCCACGTTGTAGTCCACCGCCGTCGCCGCCCCGGCATCGAATTTCTGTTCCGTATTTCTGAACGCCTCGGCGTTCGAAGTCACACTGCTCTCCGCCGAGCGGTAGCGTTCCCACGCCCCTCTGGCATCGCTCCAGGCCTGTTGAATCTCTTTGTAGAGCTGATTCTCGGCCTGTTTGACGGCCAAATCGGCGTTCCGCAGCCCGATTTTCGCTTTCCGCACGTTGTTCCGCACGTTCAGCCCGCCGAAGATCGGCACCGACAGGCTGAACTGCAACGCCGACGAGGCGTTGTCGTCCAACTGTTCGAAAAAGGGATATTTCGTATAGTACGGCGTCCCGTCTGCCCCCAGCTGCGGTTTGAGACGGGCGTCCGACCAGCTGCTTCCGTAGCTGGCGCCGAAGCTCAGCGAGGGATAGTACCGTGCCCGAGCCAACGCCACATCCTGTTCGGCCATTTTCCGCTGCCATTTGACGACTTCGATGCGCGGCAGCTTCAAGGCCATGCCGTAAATTTCGCCGACTTCGCGCAGTTGTTGGCCGTCCATCTCAGCCGCCAACACGGCGCTGTCGGGCACTGCTACTTCGAAATCGGGCACGTCGCGCAGCTCCAGCAGCTGGGTCAAGGTCAGCACGGAGTTGACCCGCTGGTTCCGATAGTTCACGAGATTATATTGCTCGGCCGCCAGCTGCGCCTCGAGCTCCAACCGATTGCCGATCGGCAGGGAACCGGCCTCGACCAATTGGGTCGTCCGTTCGATCTGCCGTTCGAGGATGGCCACCCGGTTCTCCGAAACGGCGACCTGCTCTCTGTTATAGAGCACTTGCAGATAAGCCGCCGCCACGGCGATCGTAATCTCGTCCTTGATCCGTTCGACCTCCTGCACCGAAGCGGCCAGACTGAATTCCGCGCGCCGCAGGTTGTGCAATTTTTGCATTCCGGCGAACAGATTGGTGCTCAACGACAAACTCCCGCTGGCGTTCTGCACGGTCTGCCCCGAGACGTAGTTATAGGTGGTCGGGTCGAGCGACCGGCCGAACGAGGCGTTGTACCCGATCCCGGCGTTCAGGTTGGGCAGGTAGTTGAGTTTGGTTTGCAGGTGATCGACGCGGGCTCCCTCGACGAGATTCCATCCCTGTCTCACCTGGAGGTTGTGCTCCACGGCATGGCGGATACACTGGGCAATATCCCACGTTTCTCCGCCGAACACGGGCGTCGCCCCGAGCATCGCTCCGGCAACTGCCACAACCATTCGGCAACGAATTTTCATCTTCCGATAACGATTATAATTACGCAAGATAGGCATTTTTATCGTTCCTGCGGTACAAAAAGCGGATTTCGACGGAAAATCCGCTCTGAGCAGCGCACCCCGGGCTTCCGCGACTATGGACGCACGGGCTGGGAAGGCATAGCAAGGCACATCGGCGACTACGGGTACAGCTGGTCGTCCACATCTTACGATTCGGGCGACCTCTATCGTGGCCAGGACTTGAATTTCGGCGTGGCATACCTCTACACCAGCAACGCGCACTACCGTGGCCACGGTCTTCAGTTGCGGTGCCTCTCGCACCCACAGGGTGTTTTTACTGGCTGTGTCTACCCCAAAGCTACTCCAAGTAACCGGCAGCCGCTACTCTATTTGAGTTGAAGCCTGCGGTTCGAAGAACGGAGCCTCCCGCCGCGGAGGCCCGCGCGACCCTCAAGGGTCGCAGAAGCAAATGTTTTCGGCCGCAGTCAGCGGAGAACGAATATTAAGGCTGAGGCGGCTAATAAAAGACGCTGTGCGTCCCCTCCGCATCCGGGGGATGCGGGCCGACCGTTGACACGGAGAATTAGCTATTCGCTCTCGGCCTAAAGCTCACCCAGTTCTCCGCCCCGTGTCGGCCTCACTGCGGCTCCGCTGTCGCTCCGCCGCATTTCCGTCGCCCGCTGGGATTTCATCTCGATTTTGCTCTCGCAAAATGAGTGAAATCCCTCTTTACGCGGGCGGGCGACGGAGGTTTGCGCGAAGTTCGTTGTCCGCGCGCCTGCGCGATTCATCCATATTCGGCTCACGCCGAAATAGCTGAATTGCTCCTTTGGGCGTGGCGCGCGTCTTTTTCTCGTCGCCCGCTGGGATTTCATTTCGATTTTGCTCACCGCAAAACGAGCGAAATCCCCTTTTAAGCGGGCGGGCGACAGTATTTGCGCATTGTTCTCTTTTCGCACGCCTTGGGAAATCTTGTCAAAACGCGTCAACGCATTTTGACGATTTCCCTCTTTTGGCGGCGGCGCGCATCTGTCCTACAGGAGGGTACTGCCCTTACGCCGGGCGGGCGGTGCCTTCCGGCACTCGGAGTGGGCAGCCTCTACCCCAAGGCAGCCCCGGCCCAATCTTTTTTTCGCGCTGCGGAGCTACCCCGAACCGCAACAAAAACAAAGGACGATATTCCGAATGGAATATCGTCCCACAAAACTTCGCACAAAAGTACCGCTACAACCTACTGCGCCGCCAATTCGCTCGCCAAAGCTTTGGCTGCCGCCACATTCCCTCCGGCAGTCACCTTCTTCAGCCATTCGATCGCCTTGGCGTTATTCCCTCGATTCTGGTAAGCAACCCCCAACAAATAGGCGATATTCGCTTTCTGCGCCTCATTCTGCTGAGCCGCATAAGCTTCTGCGCCGTTCGCCACCACGATGTCGTATTTCTTGAGGTTATTGGCCGTTTGGATCAGCAACAGACCGGCATCGGCATTCTCCGGAATCATCGCCGCATAAGCCTGCACCTTCTCGATATCACCCGCTTTGGCCGCTTCCGAAGCCGCCACCAACAGGTAGTTGTTCAAATCCGCCTGAGCCCCTTTAGCCTGCTCCGCGAATTTGCTGTTCTCGGCCCCTGCCGCAATCACCTGCCGGTAGAGCGCTACCGCCTCCTCCAACTTGCCCAGCTCGGCATACGATTTGGCCGTATAATAAGCCAACTGGATGTTACTCGGATCCTGCGCCACCCCTTTCTGGAAACTTTCGAGCGCTTTGGTATAATCCTTCGTATTGAAGCTGGCGATCCCCTGCGCCATATAGAGCTGCGAAATCGCACGTCCCAACTGCCGGCTCATCATCACATTGCCTTGCAATTCGGCCAGATCCGCCGCTTTGGAGAAAGCAGCGATCGCCCCCTCCATATCCTTCGCTTTGTAGAGGTTGCTCCCCTTCTGCTGATAACAAGCCGGCAACACCTTCTGCGCCTCGGCCACAATATCCGCCGCATCGGCCCCCACCTCTTGCCCCATCCGGATCACCTCTTCGAGCACCGGAATCGCCTGAACGAGCTGTTTGTTATTCAACAATTCGCCCGCCTCTTTCATCTTGAGGCCCACCTCTTCGACACTCTGCGCCGCCACGCTGCCGATCATCGTCGCAGCCACGAGCACGGCGCTCCACATTTTGATTCGTTTCATTTTTACGGTATGTTTAGGTTAATATGTCGTCTCGAACGTCGCCCGCGAAGAGCGCGACAAGGACAAGTTTAGCGATTTTTTCGGAATTTTCAAAATGCAGAAACCATTTTCCGCTCCATGCCGCAAAGCGGGTCAAAGGTTTCGAGCCCGCAACCGTGCGAAAAAATCGGTCATTAACCCGGCGCATTCGTCTCCCAAAATATCCGTCGTCACCTCGGTTTTCGGATGTAATAAGGTCTCGGAAACGGTCGTATAGCCCCGTTTCGGATCGGCCGCGCCGTAGACGAGCGCCCCGAGCTGGGCCCAACGCAGCGCCGCGGCACACATGGGACAAGGTTCGACTGTCACATAGAGGGTGCAACGATCCAGATATTTCCCCCCCAACGCAGCTGCCGCAGCCGTCAGGGCTTGCATCTCGGCATGGGCGGTAACGTCGTTCAGCGTTTCGGTCAGGTTGTGCGCCCGAGCGATGACGCGGTCGCGAGCAACGACCACTGCACCGATCGGCACCTCTTCCCGGCGCAAGGCTTCGCGGGCCTCTGCCAGGGCCATCCGCATATAGGTTTCGTGATTCATCGAAGGTTCGTAAAGTTTTGCAAAGAGAACCCTGTATCATAGCAGAAATCCCTTGCCAATCATTCGATTGACAAGGGATTTCGTACCCGGAGCCGGGATCGAACCGGCACGGATCGCTCCATTGGTGTTTGAGACCAACGCGTCTACCAATTCCGCCATCCGGGCATTGTAGAGAAGCGCGCCGAAAACTACGCCAATGCGTTCACTTTCAGCTGAAGCGCGCTCTTCAGATTAGCCGCTTTATTGGCATGGATAATATTCCGTTTCGCCAATTTATCGAGCATCGCCACCACTTTCGGCAACAGCGCCTCAGCAGCAGCTTTGTCGGTCGTATTCCGCAACGCTTTCACCGCGTTCCGCGCGGTCTTGTGGTAGTAACGATTATGCAACCGCCGCGTTTCGGTCTGCCGAATCCGTTTCTGAGATGACTTGTGATTTGCCATTATGTTTAAAAATCGCTATGTTTTTATTTCGTCGTAGCCCCTAGGGGAATCGAACCCCTCTTCCAAGAATGAAAATCTTGTGTCCTAACCGATAGACGAAAGGGCCTCAGGCCTGCGCCAAGCGACCGATATGAGACGTTATGAGGTCTGCATAAGGCCGATTGCGGATTGCAAAGGTAAATGCTTTTTTCGATTCCGCCAAATTTTTTGATGTTTAGAGCATAAGATCTCGTTTGGCTCTGTGGTCGTGCACGACTTGACGACCTGAAAAGCCGACCCCGGGCTTCCGCGACGGGGAGAATTTTGGGGGGTTGGGCAATCTGATGTACGTTGGCCGCGACGGTTACAGCTAGTCTGCGACGGTCAGCAATGCCGATGGCATGAATTTGAATTTCCACATACCGTGGCTCATTCCCTGCCATGCGAGCAACCGTGCCTACGGTTTTCAGTTGTGTTGCCTCTCGGAATAATACGGAGGTGTGGGCCCGCGGTGGGCAATGGTTGGAGTTACCCTAATAGTAGGTGCCGCTACATGTGATCCCATTGGGGTGGCCGGAGCCAGCGTGGGCACAACGAGCTTCGCGAGATTGCGGCCCTACGCCGGGGAGGCTTCGGCCCGCGACCCGTTGGTTCGCAAGAACTCCGCCACCAGCACCGCCCAAATCGGCCAAGTTCGGCCTAGCGCCCATCCCCCGAGCGGCAAAGCCGCTGGACGACGAGGCCGGCGACCTAAAGGTCGCAAGAGCAACGCTTCATTCATTACCCCCAGTTCGTCAGGTTCGAAGGACCGCAGAAGCAAAGCCTATTCACCGGTCCCATTCTGCGAAGTTCGTTTTCGACCGTAGCCAGCGAAGAACGAATATTAGGCTGAGGCGGCCAGTAAAAGACGCTGTGCGTCCCCTCCGCATCCGGAGGCTGCGGGCCGACCGTTGACACGGGGACTTAGCTATTCGCTCTCGGCCCTAAAGTAAAGACCAAAGCTCGGCCAACAGTTCAGCCCAATCCACAGCCTAAATCTCATCCCCCATGCCCGGCCCAGCGCGGCGCGAAAACCGTAATCGGTTTTCGCGCCTGAAGAACAGGCACGGCCCAAAGCTCGCCCCAGTTCTCCGCCCCGTGTCCGCCTCACTGCGGCTCCGCTGTCGCTCCGCCACGTTTTCGCGCGCCTTGGGAAATCTTGTCAAAACACGCAAGCGCATTTTGACGATTTCCCTCTCAAGGCGTGGCGCGCGGCTTTTTCTCGTCGCCCGCTGGGATTTCATCTCGATTTTGCTCCCGCAAAACGAGTGAAATCCCTTTTCAGGCGGGCGGGCGACTTGTCAAGCTTTAAGCCGCCTGGAACTGCCGCTTTTTGAAAAAAGCGGCACCAAAAACTTTTAGATAGCTACGCTACGCCTCAGGCTCCGCAGGACTCAGTTTGTCTGCGCGTCGGGGCGATTCAAATGGTTACAGCTTCCGGATCATGATCCGCATCGTCGTGCCTTTATCCGGCTCCGAATCTACTACAAAAATGCGGCCATGATGGTACTCCTCGATAATCCGCTTGCTCAGCGAGAGACCCAGACCCCAGCCGCGCGTCTTGGTCGTGAAACCCGGTCGGAAGATGCGTTTGAAATTCGCTTTCGGCATCCCTTTCCCCGTATCACGGATGTCGATGCAGATCCACCGGTCGTCCCGCACCGATAACTGTACCGTGATCGAGCCCCTGCCCTGAAGCGCGTCGAGCGCGTTTTTCAACAGATTCTCGACCACCCAGCCGAAAAGCGCGTCGTTCGCCATCCCCTGAATCGGCTCAGCGGTGCACGGAGCGAAGTTGAGCGTCACGTTTTTCGGAATCCGGGTCTGAAAATAGGCTACCGCCGCCGCAACCAACTCGTAGATGTTGCGCGGTGCGAGATTCGTCGTCGCGCCGATCTTCGAAAAACGATCCACCACTTTGAGCAGCCGCATCAGGTCTTTGCTCATCTCGTCCACGACGAACGGTTCCACGTTCTCCTGGCTCCGGAGGTACTCCAGCCAGCCGAGCAGCGAACTGGTCGGTGTGCCCAGCTGGTGAGCCGTCTCCTTGGCCATCCCGATCCAGACCCGGTTCTGCTCGCTGAGTTTCGACGAACGGAAAGCGATGAAAGCGAAGCCGATGAAAACCGCGAAAATGCTGAGCTGCACCCACGGAAAGTATTGCAGGGCCTTCAGGAGCGGCGATTCGTCGTAGAAGACGCGTATGATGGTGCCCTGTGCCGTCGGTATCTCGATCGGGTCGCGGCCGCCGGAACGCATGCTCTCGAGTTTGTCGGCCAATCGATCGGGGTCGGCCATCACGGCCGGGTCGATCAGCCGGTAGCGGAGTACCCGCAGGTGGTCGTCGCAGACGATGACCGGTATGTCTTCCGAAAAATTGATGATGCGGTTCAGAATCGCCGCTTGAGCCCTCGCGCCGTTGGAGGCGGCTTTGACGCTCTCGCCCACGGCGAACGACCAGAGGTGGATTTCGTGCCGCTCTTTGTCGCGCAGCTGCCCCACGAGGTAGTTCGAATAGACGAGCGAGGCGACGCCGATCGCGCATCCGAGCACGATGAAGAGCAGTTTGCCGCGATATCCGATGGTGAATCTGCGCATGGGGGCGGAGGGGATATGAGGAAGGTTATGCGGAAAAGGTCGTCTCGCCGAGAGCCGGCACCGAGGCTTCGGTCGTGTAGCCGACATCTTCGAGCAGCGTCTCGCCGCGGGCCGCGGTGGTGGCGAGCAGGTCGCACCGCTCGTTTTCGATGTTGTCGGCGTGGCCTTTGATCCAGATGAACCGGACGTTGTGCCGTCCGAAAACGCGCAGGAAGCGGCGCCACAGGTCGGGATTTTTCTTTCCGGCGAACCCTTTGCGCATCCAGCTGTAAATCCACCCTTTCTGAACCGCGTCCACCACGTATTTGGAGTCGGAATAGACAGTCACGTCGAGTCCGTCTCGTTTCAGGGCTTCGAGGCCGGTGATGACGGCCAGGAGCTCCATGCGGTTGTTGGTGGTGAGCCGGTAACCGGCCGAGATTTCGCGCCGGTGGGGGCCGGACAGCAGTACGACGCCGTATCCTCCGGGGCCCGGATTGCCGAGCGAGGAGCCGTCGGTATATATCGTCACACGGTTGTTCATCTGTATTCGCAAAGATAAAATTTTTTCGGACGCAGCGGCACACCCCGGCTGCCGGAGGATTTTTGTACGGGGAGCCGGGACTCTTCACTATCTTTGTCGGGAGAGAAATGTGCCGGGAGAGAAACCGGAACGATGACCGGATGAAAGATTTCGCCGCCATAGACTTCGAGACCGCCAACGGCCGCCCGTCGAGCATCTGCTCGGTCGGATTGGTCGTCGTGCGCGGCGGCGAGATCGTCGAACGGCTGCACCGGCTGATCCGGCCCACGCCGAACTACTATTATCGCTTCTTCACCGAGCAGATACACGGCATTTGCGCAGAGGACACGGACGATGCGCCGCTCTTTCCGGAGGTCTGGAACGCCGAGGTCGCGCCGCTGATCGGGCGGTTGCCGCTGGTGGCCCACAACGCCGCTTTCGACGAGCGGGCGTTGCGGGCGGCTTACGAGGCTTATGAGATGGATTATCCGGCGGAATACCGGTTCTACTGCACGTTGCGGGCTGCGCGGAGGCTGTTCCCGAAGGCGGAGATCGGGAATCACCGTTTGCCGACGGTTTGTGCGTGGCTGGGGATTCCGTTCGAAGATCACCACCAGGCGCTGGCCGATGCCGAGGGGTGCGCCCGGATCGCGATGCGGATTCTGTAACGTTCGACAGAACGGAGGTGTCCGGTCAAATTTCGACCAGCCCGTTCTTGATGGCGTAGACGACCAGGTTCGCTGTGTTTTTACAGTTGGTTTTTTCGAGAATGTTGGCCCGGTGCTTGTCCACCGTCCGTTTCGAGATGAAGAGCGTGTCGGCGATCTCGTAGTTGGTCATCCCTTTGCAGATCAGCAGCAGAATCTCCTTCTCCCGCACCGAGAGAGCGGCTTCGTCGGTCGTCTCCTCCGCCTCCGGCAGCTCTTCGGCTTCGGTCTCCGACGAGGAGCGCAGATTGCTCACCAAGTTGAACAGCAGCTCCTGCGAAAAGTACGACCCGCCCTCCAGCACCGCTTCGATCGCAGCGTAGACCTCCGTAATATCCGAATTCTTGAGCAGAAACCCTTTGACCCCCTGCGAAACCATCTTGAAGTAGTAGTCCTCCTCGCCGTACATCGAGAGGGTGATGATCCGCAGCTCGGGCCAGCGCCTCAGTGCTTCGGCCGCCGCCTCGATGCCGTTCATGTCGGGCATCGCGATGTCAAGCAGCACGACGTCCGGCAGCCGTTCCGCCTGTTCCAGCCACCCGAGCATCTCGCGCCCGGTGGCCGCCTCGCCCACCACGCGGAACCGCGGATGGGAATTGAGCAGCAGTTTCAACCCGTTGCGGAACAGGGCGTGGTCGTCTACTTGCAGGATGGTGTATTTTTCTTCTTTCATCGTGCGAATCCCTCGTTATCGGCATGCCGCTTCGGCCCGCACCACCCGCACCAGGGCACGGCATAACGCGCGTAAGTCCGCCTCGTCGATCACGTAAGGCGGCATGGTGTAGATCAGCCGGCCGAAGGGCCGGATCCAAATTCCTTCCTGTACGAACGCGGCCTGAATACGGGCCATCTCGACCGGTCGGACCATCTCGACCACGCCGATCGCCCCTAGCACCCGCACATCCCGCACCGCTCCCGCCGGTATCAGTTCCCGCAGTGGCGCCAGCTCTTCGGTCAATATCGCCTCGATCCCTCCGATGCGCTCCGGCAGGTTCATCTCCGCGAGCATCGCCAGCGATTCGTTGGCCACGGCACAGGCCAGCGGGTTCCCCATAAAGGTCGGCCCGTGCATGAACGGCCCGTCGATTCCCCGCGCTACCCGCGCCGTCGCCACGACGGCCGCCATCGTCATGTATCCCCCGGTGAGCGCCTTCCCGACGCAGAGAATGTCCGGCACGACTCCCGCCCACTCGCAGGCGAACAGGCGTCCGGTGCGTCCGAAGCCGGTGGCGATCTCGTCCGCCACCAGCAATACGCCGTACTCCCGACACAATTGCGCCACGCCGCGCAGGTATTCCGGATGGTAGAACCACATGCCGCCGGCCCCCTGCACCACCGGCTCCAGGATAAAACCCGCGAGCCGGTCGCCCAGCTGTTCGAATGCCTCGCGCACCGGTTGCAACGCCTCCGGATTCCATGCCTCGTGAAAGGCGACAGGGGGCCGCGGAACGAAGTGCTGTACGGCCAGCCGCCCCTGCCACAAGGCGTGCATCCCGCCCTCCGGGTCACAGACGCTCATCGCGTGCCACGTGTCGCCGTGATAGCCTCCGCGGATGGTGATGAACTCCCGTTTCTGAAGGTGTCCCTGCGCCTGTTGCCATTGCAGGGCCATCTTCATCGCCACCTCGACGGCCACCGATCCCGAGTCGGCGAAAAAGACGAATTCCGGGTTTTGCGGGTCGTCGTCGCTCAGTTTCGAGCCCGGAACCATCGTCAACAGCTTCTGTCCCAGCTCCACCGCCGGTCGATGAGTCAGGCCGCCGAACATCACGTGGGACATCTCCGCCAGCTGCCGCTCGACGGCGGCGTTCAGCCGCGGGTGGTTGTAGCCGTGCACGGCGCACCACCACGACGACATGCCGTCGATGAGTCGCCGTCCGTCTTCCAACTCGATCCGCACCCCCTCGCAGCGCCGGACGCCGTAGACTGGCAACGGCGCGACGGCCGAGGTGTAAGGGTGCCACAGGTGTTCCCGATCCCACCGGATCGGGTCGTGCGTGTCGGACGGATGAGGGTTCATCATAGCGGGGATTTCTGAAAAAGGGACTATCCGCCGACGATCATCGAGACGATCTGGATGCAGATGATGAGCAGCACCATGGCCACCGGATAGACCGTGGCGTAAGCCACGCTGACCGCGCTGCTGTCGGACATGGAGTCGGCCGCCGCCAGCCCCGGGGTGCTGGTCATCCCGCCGGTCAGTGTCCCCAGCAGGTCTAAGATATTGATCCGGAAGAAGTAGCGGGCTACGGTCACGGTCACGATCATGGGCAGCAGGGTGATGAAAAAGCCGCCGATGAAGAGCGACCATCCGCTCGTCCGGAACGTGTCGACGAGTCCGACGCCGGCCGAGGTGCCGACGTTGGCGAGGAACAGGAGCAGTCCCAACTGCCGCAAAAGCTGGTTGGCCGGGCCGGACATCGTCCACAGCACCGGCCCGGTCTTCCCGATGGCGCTGAGTACGAGTGCGGTGAGCAGTACGCCGCCGGTCAGGCCGAACGAGAAGGTAAAGCTGTTTGAAAACGAGAGGGAGATCTTGCCGACGATCACTCCTAATGCAATCCCGAGGGCGATCGGCAGGAAATCGGTGTCCGAGACGCGTTTCCCTTCGTTGCCGATGAAGCTCAAGACCTCTTCCATGCTGTCTTTCCGTCCCACGAGGGTGAGTTTGTCGCCGAATTTCAAGGCGAGCGACGGCTCGGGCGAGAGGTCGATGCCGGCGCGCCGGATGCGGGTCACGATGCAGCCGAAGTTCTGTTGCAGATTGAGGCTCCCGAGGGTGCGGTTGACGATCGACCGGGCGGTGACCAGTCCGGTCTGCAATTCGACGTTCTTGCCGAACGGGAGTTCGCCTTCGATCCGTTCGCCGACGAATTCCGCGGTTTTGTCGTGCGACACCGGTGTCCCGACCACTTTGATCAGGTCGCCTTCCTGAAGAACGGTCGCTGCGTGGGGCAGGATGGACTCTTCGCCGCGCACGATGCGCGAGATCACGGCGCCGGTGTGCAGCCGCAGTTGGATGTCCTGCAACCGCCGTCCGACGATCAGCGGATTGGTCACGCGGTAGGCCCGGGCCACGATGTCGGGGTTGAGTTCGCGGCGGTCGGCTTCGAGGGCGCGTTCCTCTTGTCGGACGTCGATTTTCAGGATCCGCGGCAGGAGTTTGACGAAGAGAATCACGCCGATCACGCCGAACGGATAGGCGATCCCGTAGGAGATGGCGGCGTTGTCGCCGGCCATCTCCCGGGCGGTGGCGAGCCCCGGGGTGCTGGTCAGCGCGCCGGCCAGCAGCCCTGCGGTGTCGGCGGCGTTCAGCCCGCAGATGTACGTTACGGCGAGGGTGGTGAGGGTGGCGGTCAGAATAAGCAGTGCGGCGAGTCCGGCGAGGCTCTTTCCTTTGCTCTTGAAGGTGCTGAAGAATCCGGGGCCGGCCTGTATCCCGATGGCGAAGATGAAGAGGGTCATCCCGAAGTTTCCGAGTTCGGCGGGCACGACGACGCCGAAGTGGCCGAAGAGCAGGGCGACGAAGATAACGGCCGAGACGTCCAGGGTGATCCCTTTGATGTCGATGCGTCCGACGATGAAGCCGAGGGCGATGATGACGAAGAGGACGAAAATAGGAGAGCTGAGTAACGAATGGGCCATGCGGAATGGGTATTTTGCGACAAAGATAGGGATTTTAGCGGGATGGCCCGGATTGGAGGAGTAGGTTTTGATTATGGCTGTCCATTGCCCGCCGCGGGTACGCGGGGCCTGCCCGGTCTGATGGCCGTACCCTCCTGTAGGACAGGCGCGCGAACCAAGCTCGGGGCGAAGATTTTGGTTGAATCGGGTGCGGGTCGGAGCCAGCGTGGCCGGAAACGAGCCCCGCGACGTTGCAGGCCTACGCTTAGGGTGGCTCCGGCCCGGGCGGTTCTTCAAACCGCAGGGATGCAACTTAAATGCAGGGTTGGGTGGTCAATTACTCAGGGTTGTTCCAGTCCCTTGCCCACCGTGGGCTCGCCCCCGTTTATTCCGAGAGGCAACGCAACTGAAAACCGTAGGCGCGGCAGTTCGCGTCTCGACCATTAGCATGGTTCATGCTGTAACTTAAGTAATTACTATTGCCTCCCGTGGTCGAAGAAGCCCAAACGCATCCCATATTGCCTATGGCCCACAAACCACCTGGAAGCAGATCAAACAAGCGGAAGCCCGGGGCGGGTAGCACTCCGGGCTCTCTGGCTGTCAGCGAACGACGAAGTCGCTCCGTTCCAGATGCTCGTAGTAGGTCTGTAGGAAACCCTTCAGCCGATCCAGCTGAGCCGAATCCGGACGGACGCCCTCCCGGATCAGGTCGCGCTCCTCCGACGGATCGTTCAGCAGGTCGAACAGATGAATCACCTCGTGCTCATCGAAAAACATCGCCGCCGAGTCCGTGATCCATTGAAAGGTTCCGTCGACGTGGTTGATCGCAAACGCATCGCGGGCCGTCCGGGCCGAATCGGCCCGAATCTCGAACATGTCCTGTCCGTAGGCGAAGAACGGTTTGTCGTACCCCGTCAGCCCCAGCAGCGTCGGCATCAGGTCGATCTGCTGCGCGATGTGGCGGTCGTCGCCCCGCAGCGAGCCGTCCGGCGTGTAGAGGAAGAAGATGATGTGCGAGTCGCCGGTCGGCGTCTTCGTGAGCGGGTCGTAAACCTCGCTCGATATGTGGTCGGCCGTGAAGACGAAGAGCGTGTTCTCGAACCACGGCTGTCGGCGGGCGTATTCGAAGAAGCCGCGCAGCGAATGGTCGGTATAGGCCACCGGCTGCTGTACCTTGGTGTGCCCCTTCGGCAGAATCTCTTCGTATCCTGCCGGAACGACGAACGGATGGTGGGACGAGAGGGTGAAGACCGTGGCAAAGAAAGGTTTCGGCACGCTGTCCAACTCGCGCGCCATGTAGCGCAGGAACGGGCCGTCCCAGATTCCCCAATAGCCGTCGTCGTCTTCCGTCCCGACCGTGGCTTCGTAGTTCTCGCGGGTGCGGGTGTTGCGCACTCCCGACAGCATGGCATAGGCCACGAATCCCATCGATTTGTACTCCGAACCGTTGAAAAACCAGGTCGAGTAGCCCTCATCGCCCAAGTGACGGGCCAGTCCGTGGGTCTCGCCCAACGAGTAAGGGGTGATGACGAACGGGGTTTTGAACGAGGGAATGGAGCTCAGGATCGACGGCAGAGCGTCGATCGATTTGCGTCCGTTGGCGTGGGCGCGGCGGAAGAGGTAGCCCTCCTGCATCAGCGAGTCGAGGAACGGGGTGTAGCTCTCGCCTTCGCGGTACAGGTGCGGGTTCAGGTAGGCGGAGTGCTCGTAACTGAAGCTCTCGAGGATGAAGATGACGATGTTCTTTCCGCGCTGGCTGCCGAACCGGTCGTGGCGCAGGCTGTCGGCCGCCGGATAGTGGTAGGGCGAGAAGCGGGCGGCCAGTTCGGCCGGGTCGGCGAAGTATTTGACGTAGGAGAGCTTCCGGTTGGTGATGGTGCGGAGGATGCAGAACGGGTTGGTGAGCACGGCCGAGGCTTTGGCCGGAGAGCGGGCGAACTGGGCGGCGTGGCTCATGGCGATGGGTCGGATGCCGTGTTCCAGCCCGCCGCGCATGCCGCCGACGAGCAGCACCACTGAGCCGAGCGCCAGCACGGTGTTGACGACGACGAAGAGCCACATGGGTCTCAGCCGCCTCGGTGCGGGCCGCACGAGACGATAGAGAAGGATCATCCCCCATACCAGCGCGATGCCGATCAGGAGCAGGTACCAGTTTTCGCCGAGGGCTTTCCAGAGGATATGGCCGGTGTTGTCGTTGCCGGTGAAGTGGAATTCGTCGACGGTGAATCGTTTCTTGGCGTAGTGGAAATAGACGGTGTCGGCGAGGTTGAGCAGCACGACGATCGATCCGACGCCGATCCACAGGCTGAAGAGCATTCGCTGGTAGCCTTTCCCGCTCCGTCCCGGTATGGGCAGCAGGGACAGGAAGACGAAAAGGCAGTAGACGTAGCAGAGGCAGGCGGTGTCGAAGAGCAGTCCGCCTCGCAGCAGGGCGGGGATTTCGCCCCAGGTAAGCGGGCCGAGGGTGTCGGTGTTGAAGAGGTAGAAGATCGCCCGCAGCATGAAGAGCAGGAGGTAGACGATTCCCAGCCGCCAGAGGAGTACGGTGAGGGTGTTGTGCAGCCAGGGGCGCAGTCGTTCGTTTATCATGGGTCGTGCTTTTTTGGAAGAAAAGCATGAGGGACGACTGCCTGCACTTGAGGGACTAAGAGAAACCCGGCCGCGGACAGAAGCCCTCATGCCGTATTGTGTGTATGGATACAATACAAGCAAGTGGCTCTCTGTTCCCGCGGCCGTTGAAGTCTCTTAGTTTTCAAGTGCGGAACCTGAGGCTGCTATTTTCTGATGGTATGTGTGGTTTTTGTTTCTTTGGGTTGTGAACGCGGTGTGCGTTACGGTTTCCTTCGGTTTTTGTTGTTTTTGTGTGACGACAAAGATACTTTTTTTCGGGGTTTGGGGGAAACGTGCCGTTCGGCATGGGGAAAGGGAGGGCGAGGCTGCCGCATTGGTTAGGGTCGCCGGCAGCTTGAGGATGCGTCAGCATCCGTCTAAAGTTTGGCTTCGCCGTCCTCCTCGCCGCTCGGCAATTTGCAAACTACGTTTGCATTGCCCTCGCAGGCAGCGTCGGTTTTCCGGTTCCTTTTGTTCACAAAGAGAACAGTTTCAGGCGGGTCAAAGCTCACCCGCGCGCGACCGCTGGAGTAGGAAATCATTCAAACGCATGATTTGCGTTTGAATAAGATTTCCGCCAGCGCGCGGACAAAGAACGGGGGTAGAGGCTGTCTTGGGGTAGAGGCTGCCGCAGCAAAACGTAGTTTTTCCCGTCCACGGGACGTGGGGCCTGCGCGGCCCGAGCGCAGTACCCTCCTGTAGCCAAAGCCGCGCGCCACGCCTTAGGAGGGAAATCGTCAAAATGCACTTGTGCGTTTTGACAAGATTTCCCCAGGCGCGCAAAAAGCGGCGGAGCGAAAGCGGAGCCGCAGTGAGGCGGACACGGGGCAGTGCTTTGGGCTGTGCTCTTGGCTGTGCTTTGGGCTGCGAGCGAGTAGCGCGGTTCTTCGAACCGCCGGCCTTGTCGCTCGAAGCCGCGTAGCGGTTTCGGGGGGTGGGCGACAGACCGCATATGAAAGATTTTGGCGGTGAATAGGTTGTTGCTCTTGCGACCCTTTAGGGTCGCGCGGGCCGGACGCCTCCCACCGGGAGGCCCGCAACACGCCGCTCTCGCGTCGAGAGTTGCCGTACCTCCCGGGCGCCCGTCCGCAAAGTCAAATTAAAGTAGGGTAGAGGCTGCCCGGTTATTTAAGGTAGACACGGCCCTTTGCCCACCGCGGGCCCGCGGCGTTTATTCCGAGAGGCAACGCAACTGAAAACCGTGGCCGCGATAGTGCGCATAGCTGGGGGTGAGGTTCTGCGTGGCGAAGCCCAAATACCGCACCGTGACGTCGCCCGTCACCGGCGTACACGACCAACTGTACCCGTGGTTGCCGAGGCTCCTTGCTATGCCCACCCAGCCCGCGCGACCGAAGTCGCGGTAACCCGGGGCGGGGCGGTCGGCCTTCCGAAACCCGGCAGGAGCGCGCGTTTCAGAAAAGTATGCTATTTTTGTACGGAAGCCGGTGGGCGAATAAAACCGGACAGACCGATGTATAAGTTTCTGATCCTGCTGAAAAAAGAGTTTTTGCAGATATTCCGCGATAAATTTATCTGGCGGTCAGTTCTGTTGTTGCCCGTGGTACAGCTGCTGGTTTTACCGTTGGCGGCAGACAACGAGATCCGGGACTTCCGAATGGCCGCGATCGACCGCGACAATACGCAGTTCAGCAGGCTGATGCTGACCGAATTGCAGGCCGGAGGGTACTTTATCCTGTCGGCCTCGGCGGCGGCGTGGGCCGAGGCGGTGAGGATGATCGAGCGGGGCGAGGTGGATATGATCGTCGAGATTCCGACCGATTTCGAACGGAATATCGTGTTGGAACGCGGTACGGAATTGGCGGTGCATATCTCGGCGATCAATGGGTTGAGCGCAGGGGTGGCGGCGGGATATGTCAATACGATCGTCAGCGATTTCGAACGTCGGCTGGCAGCGGAACGGTTGATTCCGGAACGCTCCGAAGGGCGGGGTGAGGCGGGAGCTGCGCAAATCGGAGTCTCGGTGCAGGAGTGGTATAATCCGAAGTTCGATTATAAAACGGTGATCGTGCCGGGGATTCTGGCTTTGTTGGTGACGGTCGTCGGCATGTCGATGATGGCGCTCAATGCGGTGAAGGAGAAGGAGCGCGGCACGATCGAACAACTCAATGTCACGCCGATGAGCCGGACGCAGTATGCGCTGGCCAAAACGGTGCCGTTTTTTATTATCGGGTTGGTGCAGTTTACCATCGGATTGGTGCTGGCTCGGTTGGTTTACGGCATCTCGGTGGCGGGGAACTTTGGGGTTTTGTATGGTATTATCACGCTCTATTTGGTCGGGTTGCTCTTCTTGGGGTTTGTGGTGTCGAACGTGTCGCAAACGCAGGTGCAGTCGATTTTTCTGAGTTTTTTCCTGATGACGGTGCTTATCCTGATGAGCGGTTTGTTCACGCCGGTGGAAAGCATGCCGGAGTGGGCGCAGCGGGCGGATCAGTTGAATCCGGTGGCGCATATTATTTCGGCGATTAAGATGATTCTGGTGAAAGGGAGTCCGGCGTCGGCTCTGAAGAGTCATTGGGTGATGTTGGGGATATTCGCCGGGGTGATGGGCGTTGCGGCTGTAACCACCTTCCGGAAGTTCAGCCGGTAATATACTCATTAGTTGGTTTTAAGCAAATTACATCCAGCGTCCAAAAAAGAGCGAGGGTAGAGGCTGCCCGGTTCGAGTGCCGAGCGTCCCCGTTTATTCCGAGAGGCAACGTAACTGAAAACCATGACCGTGAAAGCCCACATGGCTGGGATTAAAGTGCTGCGCATCGAAATACAAGAACACGCCGTTAGTCCCGCTGACCGCCGACGACCAACTGTACCCGTCCAGACCGACACTCATCAGAGTGCCCAATCGTCCGTAGTAGCCCGCATCGCGGAAGCCCGGGGCGGCGCAACCGAATATTTCACCCGCCCGACCGAATAGAACAAAACCCTGCAAAAAAAGAAAGATATGACCAACGTACGGATTCTGTGGGTGGACGACGAGATCGAACTCCTGAAACCCCACCTCCTGTTTTTGCAGAACAAAGGATACGAAGTCGAAACCAGCAACAACGGCTACGACGCCGTCGAGATGGTGCAGCAAAAGCCATTCGACCTCATCATCCTCGACGAAATGATGCCCGGGATGACCGGACTCGAAACCCTCCCCCGGATCAAGGAACACGCCCCCACGCCCCCCGTCGTGATGGTCACCAAATCCGAAGAAGAGAACATCATGGACAAGGCCGTCGGCTCGAAAATCGCTGACTACCTCATCAAGCCCGTCAATCCGAACCAAGTGCTCCTGTCGATCAAGAAAAACGTCCACCAGCAGCAACTCGTTTCCGAAAAAAGCACCGCCGACTACCGTTCCGACTTCGGCAAAATTTCCGTCGCCCTGTCCGGCGCCCGCACCTTCGGCGAATGGACCGACATCTACCGCCGCCTCGTCCAGTGGGACATCGAACTCTCGGAATCCAACGACAGCAGCGTCCGCGAAATCCTCTCCTACCAGTTCAAAGAGGCCAACGACCTCTACGCCCGCTTCGTGCGCGACAACTATCTCGGCTGGTTCGACGACAACGACCCCGAACGGCCCGTGCTGTCGCACACCCTGTTGCGCCAGAAACTCTTCCCCGTGGTCGACAAGTCGAAAAAGACCACCTTCCTGCTGATCGACAACTTCCGGTACGACCAGTGGCTGATGATCCGCCCCCTGCTGCACAACTATTTCGACATCGCCGGCGAAGAGTTCTACTGCGCCATCCTGCCCACAGCAACGCAATATGCCCGGAACGCCCTGTTCGCAGGGCTGACCCCGCTCGCCATCTCGAAACTGATGCCCGACCTCTGGCTCAACGACAACCAGGAGGGAGGCAAAAACCGCTACGAAGAGGAGTTCCTCCGGCGCCAGCTCCAGCAGCTCGGGAAACCCTACCGGATGAGTTTCGACAAACTCGTCCGGCCGGAACAGGGGAAAAAACTGCTCGAAAACATCGACCGGCTCTCGACCGCAGACCTCTCGGTAGTCGTCTACAACTTCCTCGACATCCTCTCCCACGCCCGCACCGAAAGCGAAATCATCCGCGAACTGGCCGAAGAAGAGGTCGCTTTCCGGTCGCTCACCCGGTCGTGGTTCGAGCACTCCGACCTGTGGGAAATCATGAAACAGCTCTCCGAGCGCGGACACACCATCGTCATCACCTCCGACCACGGGACTATTCGTGTGGATAATCCGGTGAAGGTGATCGGCGACCGCGAAACCTCGCCGAACCTGCGTTACAAGAGCGGCCGGAACCTCAATTACGACGCCAAACAAGTCTTCGCCATTACGCGGCCCGAGGAGGCCCACCTGCCCAAATCGAACCTCACGTCGACCTATATTTTCGCCTACGACCACGACTTTCTGGTCTACCCGAACAACTTCAACCAGCACGTGCGGTACTACAAAAACACTTTCCAGCACGGCGGGATTTCGATGGAAGAGATGCTGGTGCCCTACATCGTTCTGAACCCGAAATAACCGTTTTTCACCCCGAAAATCGTATCTTGCGCCCATGAAACGCAATCCCACCACACAGACGATTACGATCAAAGGTTTGTCGGACTTGCCGGAAGCGGCGGAAGCCGTACTGGCCGAAGCGGCCGCGCGGGGAGCGACGATCATCGCCTTTTACGGCGCGATGGGAGCCGGCAAGACGACGCTGATCAAGGAGATTTGCCGCCAGCGGGGAGTGGACGTTCAGGAGGTGACGAGTCCGTCGTTCGCGATCGTAAACTCGTACCACGCGACTCCTCCGGCGGGTGAGGAAGCGGCGAAAGAGGAGACGGTCTATCATTTCGATTTCTACCGGATTCGGTCGGTGGAAGAGGCCTACGATTTCGGCTACGAGGAATATTTTTTCAGCGGCGACCTCTGTCTGGTAGAGTGGCCGGAAAAAATCGAGGAGTTATTGCCTGAAGAGGCGATGCGGATCCGTTTGACGGCGATGGACGAAGAGACGCGCGAGCTGGTGTTCGAGTGATTCGCAGAAACCCCGCCCCGGGCTTCCGCGGATATGATGCGAATTATGAAGGCATAGCAAGATATGTCGGCTTCAACGGCTATAGCTGGTCGTCTGCGCCAAGGACAGATGACATTACAGTGCAGTATTTGGCGTTCAGCGCACAGTATCTCTACCCCAGCAACACAAACGGCCGTACTTACGGTTTTCAGTTGCGTTGCCTCTCGGAATAAACGCCGCGGGCCCGCGGTGGGCAAAGGGCCGTGTCTACCCTAAATAACCGGGCAGCCTCTACCCCAAGCCCACCGGATCTACCCTACACGACCGGCAGCCTCAAAATCGCCTGCTTCTCTTACTCCTCCCGTTGTTCTTCGAGCCATTCGGCCGCTGAGCGACGTATACGAATCGTCGCCGTATTGCCGACTTTCACAGGCATAGTCACGATTTTTCGGACCATCATCATTGCCGAGTCCACTTGCCCCATCCGCAGACAGGCCCGGAAAAGACCGTCGTACGGACGTAAGCGGCCCGGAATCATACGAGCCGCCTGACGATAATAATGTTTGGCACGTTTGACACTGTCGGCAGCCAACCACCGATCCCCCAAATCCGTATAGAATGCCGCGATCGGCAATCGTTGAGCCTGTCGATCGAGCCACGGCAAGTCGGACGGCGAAAAGTCGCGCATCCGGGCCGAAACCTCTTGCAAACAGACATAACGACTTCTGTCCGTTCTGCCGACTCGATCGATCGCAGACAAGGCAATTCCTCCGCCAATCGCCACCGATAATGCGACCGGCAACGCCACCCGCAAAGCGACCCGCCTCCCCGATACGGCCGGACGGTTCGCACACCGGGCCAATATCGCCCCCAATAGCAACCCGAATGCCGGAAAAGTCAGCGGATAAGAAAACAGGCTGAATACCCCCAAGCCCACCAGCAAGACCCTCCCCTGCCTTTGCGATTCGGTAGCACGGCCACACAGCGCCGCTCCGACGAGCAATAATGCCAACACCCCTCCGACCGCTCCCTGCTCACAGACGATGCCGATCCATTCGTTGAACGGCACACTCACCTGGTCGGCCACCGCAACGAAACGCGACTCGGGATTCCGGGCAAAATAGTCCGCCTGCGCAAACATGTAACGTTCCGGGAAAGTGCCGACTCCATGACCGATACCCGGTTTTTTCGAAATCACATCCGCCGACACACGCCAAATCAGAAGCCGTCCATCCGCCGACTCTTTTTTATAGCGGTACAAAGCAAAGAACCCCAGTACAAAAATGGCCGTCAATGCCCCGAGAACCGTTTTTTTGTATCGGAATCTCCGAGTGAACAGCATCGAAAAAAGAGCCACCGCAAAACCGACCCACGCCGCCCGGGAATCCGTCAGAAACAGAACGATGCCGATCGGCAGTCCGCCGATCCCGAAAAGTAACGTTCGTATCTTCCGCCCCTCACGCCCGAACTGCTCCACCAGCACCATCGCCGCAAGCATCGCGACACACAGCCATCCGCCAAGCGGGCCCGGATTGGGGAACGACCCGGTCAGCCCGTAATACGAGTGTCTCGAAACAACCAGCCCGGCACACTGAGCGAATGCAATCCCGCTTTGGACAACTCCGGAGACGAATATCGCCGGCAGCAATCCTGCCGTTCCCGCCACCCGGCAAAAGCCATAAGCCGCAAGGCCTGCCAGACCGATCAACACCGGATAGGGATCAGTCTCGCCGGGCCCTACGAACGCCACATGCAAAATAAACCATCCGCCACAAAGCCCGACTCCCCCGTCGACCCCGCTCCACCGCCAGCGCGCCCCGGTACAAGCCGCGGTCAGCACAGCCGTCGCGAGGAGCCCCAGCGCAACACCGGTCAGCAGAATCCGCTCCGACGTAACAGCCCCGCTCGCACCGGTGTCGAGCAGCGGCCAACAGACGAGCAGCACACCGAACAAGATTTGCCATGCGGCAGAGATGTGTGAACCGTGAATCATAAGAATATCCGAAGATACAAAAATCCCCGGCACAGTTCGCACAAGAGATGGATCCGGATTTCACTACGAACCGTGCCGGGGAAAGTGCTTACTTTTTTATCACTGTCTTAACTCAAACATATAAATGTCTTTGACGATGTAGTTTTTTAATTGTTCGTAAAGTTTAGATCCTAAAGCAGTACCCTCCGAATCTCGTAACCGTCTCAAACTATCTGCTTTTTGGAAATATGGAGAAGCAAATACTACGGAAATTCCATAACAAGGCTCATGACGCAGGCCTTTTAGATCAAACTCATCTTCCGTATCTAAATATAGACTTACCCCTCTTACTAACAATTTCTCTTCTTCTTTTGTCGGCCAAATACCTGTATCCTTAAAGGTCAATTGATTAACCGTCATTTGCGATGTCCATTCATCCATTACTTTAGAAAACGGTTGGCCGATAAACTCTGCTTTGCGATCATCGAACGTTTTTCGCAAATAGAGCACCGTATCGCCACCGCATTCGGCCAACGTTACATTTTGCTGAGCTTGAACGGCTGTTATCGCGAATATCGACAACAACAGCAAAATCAATCGTTTCATAATCCGAAGATACAAAAATCCCCGGCACGGTTCGCACAAGAGATGGATCCGGATTTCACTACGAACCGTGCCGGGGAAATACTTAAAACTATTTCAACTCAAACGTAGAAATATTCTGAACAATATAATCTTTCAACTTTTCATAAAGTTGAGGGCCTAACTGTGAATTTTCCGCTTCTTGTAATTGCCAAAATTCTTTGGTTTTATGCAGAAAAGGCGGAGTGAAAGAAATTCCTACTCCATAATACGGTTCATTCCGCATCCCTTTTAAATTGACCTCTTCTTCCGTATTGAAATATATATCAATACTGTTAACCAAATTTTTTTCTTCCTCTTTGGTCGGCCAAATCCCGGTATCACCGAAAAGAAGTCGTCCGACAGGCAGTTGTGACTTCCATTCATCCATCACTTTCGAGAACGGCTGCCCGATAAATTCCGCTTTACGGTCGTCGAATGCCTTGCGCAAATAAAGCACCGTATCTCCGCCGCATTCGGCCAAGGTTACTTTGTGTTGAGCTTGAATCGTTGTTACCGCAAATAACGATAACAACAGCAAAATCAATCGTTTCATAATCCGAAAATACAAAAACCCCCGGCACAGTTCGCACAAGAGATGGATCCGGATTTCACTACGAACCGTGCCGGGGAAAGTGCTTACTTTTTTATCACTGTCTTAACTCAAACATATAAATGTCTTTAACAATATAGTCCTTCAACTTTTCATAAAGCTGAGGGCCTAACTGTAATTCTTCCTCTTCTTGCAACCTCCAGAATTCTCTAACCTTATGTAAATAAGGTGGGATAAAAGAAATCTTAACCCCATAATACGGTTCATGCCGCATCCCTTTTAAATTAGTTTCGATTTCTGTGTTATAATATATACTCACAGATTGAACCAAATACTTATCTTCTTCTTTTGCGGGCCACATACCCGTATTGCCGAAAACAAGAAATCCTACAGGCAATTGCGATTCCCACTCATCCAATACTTTAGAGAACGGCTGTCCGATAAACTCCGCTTTGCGGTCGTCGAACGTTTTCCGCAGATAGAGCACCGTATCGCCACCGCATTCAGACAACGTTACTTGTTGCTGAGCCTGGACTGCTGTTATCATAAACATCGATAACAACAGCAAAATCAATCGTTTCATAACCCGAAGATACAAAAATCCCCGGCACAGTTCGCACAAGAGATGGATCCGGGTTTCACTGCGAACCGTGCCGGGGAAAAGGTGAATGAAACGACTTAAACTATGGGCGAGGTTTCATAAAGCGTTTAATATCTACTTTTTGAACCGATCCTTGGATAAAAGTCAGATGACCGATTTTTTGTTCAATCTCCGGCGTCCAACAGTGAACCTGCTGAACCCCCAAGCTTAAAAAGTAGTTGTATAATTCCGACTCATAATCTTTACTTAACAGTTCATCAAAAGTGAGTCCGATCCCATCGATGACCTTCCCCTCGTCGGCAAAACGCTGCAATTCCTCATGGGTATAAGGGAAACAAAAAAATGCAACAATTCCAAGCCCCTGACTCAAAGAAACATAATGAGGAACAAATGTTCGTATCGGCATTTTTGGATCCAAAGCTTTAAAGAATCTGGAAAGCGGCTGTTCATAAAAAAGATCGTCCGCGCCTCCGTCGAAGTTCTGCGTCAGATACGCTACCGTATCTCCGGCGTACTTACAGAACGGATATAACGGATGCGAAATCACGACTTTTCCTTGTCCCATCGCCCTCCCGACACAAAAAACAAAAAACGAAAAAACAAAAATGATTAGGTACCTGTGTTTCATGACTCAAATTTATTGACAAGTTACACGAATGATGGTATTACCATGAATGGTTGTCTCTTGCTGTTTGAAATCACCGTTTTCGTATTTTAAAATACGGACTCCCGTATTGTACTTGCTTAGTAAATAGCTTAGAGCATAAGCATACGACTCGTCCATTGACTGATCGGCTTTATATATCTCGGTGAAAAGGTCTTGCACCTCCAGTTCCATTTGATTTTTAAACTGATCATTCAACGTACCGATAAATGTATTGGCTGCGGCCTGGTCTTCTATGTAAAGCGCATAAATAATTGGAGGAACTCCTACTTCTTGCTGTACCGCAACGATAGAAATATGAGTTTTACCGTTTGTCCATTGATTTTCTTTCATGAGACTCCTTACATCTGTCATAGAGTGGGGCATTCCAGTAGCCGGATGAGTATGAAATGTGGCCACCGAATTGACATATGAACCATATGTAATAGGAATACCTACACTGGTAGGACTTCCCGACCTTACGGTTCCCAATGTATAAGTTCTTGTTTGTGAATCATAATCCAACGCTACACCCCACTCTACATTATCATTAATGTGAGCATTAATGAAACTTTGTAATCCGGCATTGTTAAATACTCGATACATCGCTTGAACCGAAGCAGCATTCTCACCGGCTGACAGGGCACAATCTATCCTTTGAATCGGAGGGATGTCCCGGACTATCGGGCTGATATTTCCTCCGCCGCCACCGCCGTTACCACCACCTCCCCCACCCGGAGGAACAGGCGGTTCTTCTTTCCCTCCACCTTCATTACCGATCGTTTTGCAATAACAGCCCGCCCCACTCTCTCTACAATAACATTCTCGCATCCCACATTGCCGACATGCCTGAACAATTACTTCTTCCGACTCCAGAGTCAATTTATACATGGCAGGAGTCCCTCCATAAATTTGAGCCTCGGGCAACATACGGAACAACGCTTCCGCCAAAGACAAATTACCTTCCGGATCGTAAGCCTGATCTATCCGAACTCCATCACGGTATTGATCTATATTTACAAAACGTCCTCCCAAAGTATGATAAATCACAATCCCCGAAAAATCCGCTTTCGTTCCTACATTAACAAACTTTTGCCCATAATTCCGATGATGGGAATAATAATCCGGAGTAGGGATCAGGGTAGCGATATAAGCATACATTCCCTTCCATTGCTGATGGTCATGCCAGCGGTTCACCACCAGTTTCTGGGTAATATCCACCATCTGTCGGAGGGTATCTCCCGTTTCCGTCTTCCGATGGAACACCGCCGTGAAGATGAAGTGCGGGTCGATCGGCACATCGGCACCGTCCATCTCGCGATTGGCACCGATCCGAGCCTTGTTCCACAGCGGCGTGAAATCGCCAGGCAACATCCCCACCGGACGGTCTCCCGACGCCCGGGTGATCATCGGCAGGCTCTGCGCATACTGCCATTCGAAAAAGTCCTGCGCCTCGCCGACCGTCAGAGTCGGTTCGACGGCATCGGGGCCGTCCGCCCCGAAGCGTTCATGTCGGCAGGCCCAGACCAGGACACCCGCAACCATCACCGACATTCCGTACAAAAGTAGTTTGTGCTTCATACTGCGATAAATTTAGCCAATAGATCCACCCCTTCGCATAGTTGACTCAAAACACGAAATAAATATAATAATAAAAAGCACACGAAAAAGCATCCGGCTGATTTTAAAATAACAAAATATAATACATGCAATACTTATTAGATACTGAATGTAAGAATATTTTTGACAGGTATGCAAATTACAAAAACCGGAAACCCCGACCGCCCGAAGGCGGAAAGAGTTTCCGGTTTGACAGATCAGGTATTCTTCGACCGGAATGCCATACAACAGGAGACAGCCCCCGACTACTCCGCCACCAGCTCCGCCTCCGCCTGTAGAAAGCGGTCGAAAGCGAACCGCTCCAACACCGCCGCCATCAAAGCATCCACCCGATCCAAGCACAAGTTTCCGATGCTCCCCGCATGCGTGTGGTGCACCTCCCGCAACGGGCTGTACGTCCCGTTTTCGATCTCCAACCCCACCTGCCGATACGCCTCCCGAAACGGAACCCCGCTCAAAACCAGCCGGTTGACCACCTCGACACTGAACAGATAATCATACTTCGGATCGTTCAGGATATCGTGTTTCACTTCGATATGCTGCAACATGTAATCTGCCATCTCGACACACTCCCTGAGCGTCCGAATCGCCGGGAAAAGCACCTCCTTCAGCAGCTGCAAATCCCGGAAATAGCCCGTCGGCAGGTTGGTCGTTATCAGCGCGATCTCGTTCGGCAAAGCCATCAGCCGGTTGCACTTGCTGCGCATGACCTCCCACACATCCGGATTTTTCTTGTGCGGCATGATGCTCGACCCCGTGGTCAGCTCCGGCGGATAGGCGATAAATCCGAAATTCTGGCACAAGAACAGGCAGTTGTCCGTCGCCAGTTTATTGAGCGTTGCCGCCACCGCCGACATCGCCTGCGCCAGCAGGCGTTCCGTCTTGCCGCGCCCCATCTGGGCATAGACCACATTGTGGCTCATCGTGTCGAACCCCAGCAGGCGCGTCGTCATCTCGCGGTCGAGCGGGAACGACGACCCGTAGCCCGCCGCCGATCCCAACGGATTTTTGTTGCACACCCGATAAGCCGCCTCCATCATCGTCAGGTCGTCCACCAGCCCCTCGGCAAAAGCGCCGAACCACAGGCCGAAGCTCGACGGCATCGCGATCTGGAGATGGGTATAGCCAGGCATCAAGGCCTCTTTGTGCCGGTCGGCCAGCCGCTGGAGCGTGCGGAAGAGCCGTTCGACCCCACCGACGATCTCATAAATCTCGCGCCGCAGGTAAATCCGCAGATCGACCAGCACCTGGTCGTTGCGCGAGCGGCCGCTGTGAATCTTCTTACCCGTCTCGCCGATCCGCCGCGTGAGCAGCAGCTCGACCTGCGAGTGGATATCCTCGACATCCTCCTCGATCCGGAAATCCCCCTGCTCCACCGTCCGGTAGATGGCTTTCAATTCGCGCTGCACGTCCGCCAGCTCATCCTGCGCCAACAGCCCGATCGTCGCCAGCATCCGCGTGTGGGCCAGCGAGCCGAGCAGGTCGGCGCGCGCCAGAGAGATATCCATTTCGCGGTCGAGACCGACGGTAAATCGGTCTACTTCCGCCGTATCGGTGCCGTTTTTTTGCCAAAGTTTCATTTCCGGAGAGTTAAGATAGGTTTCGTTCATGCAAAAATACGATTTTCCCGCGGACTTGCCGGCAACGGACAGATCCGCGCCGAAAAACGCGAGGCGGGCTCTCCTCGGTGAAGGAGAGCCCGCCCGTTCGATCCGCCGTCAGGCACCCGCCGTCAGGCAAACAGCTCTTCGACCGCCCGCACCACCTGCTCCTTGTCCGCATCTAACGGGAAAACACGGTGCGGCCGCAGGTTCCAGACCCGATTTCCCCGCTCGCGCCGGAACCGCTCTTCGCCCCCGCCCGTCACATTGAGCATCACGATCTTGTCGCGTTCCACCCGCCCCTCGCGCACCGTCCGGATCAGCGTGGCCAGCGCCACCCCCGCCGCCGAATAGATATCCACCCCTTCGAGCTCCTCGAACAGCCGCCGCGCCTCGCGCGCCTCCTCGTTGGTCGCCACCAGCACATCGCCGTCCGTCGCCACCAGCGCGTCGTACAGCCCCCCGTGCAAACTGTACGGCGGCTTCCGGTTCGAGAGCACCTTGGCGTCGATCGCCTCGGCATCTGCCCGCGCCTGATCCGCGTCGTAAGGCAGCATCTCGCGCGAGCCCGCCCGCCAGGCATCGTACATCGGCGTAAACGGCGCATTCTGCGACACCATCAGCCGCATCAGCTTGTTCCCGAACCGCCCGTCCTCGATCAGCCTCAGGTTGGCCTCCCACGCCGCAATCGCTCCCGTTCCGCTCCCCACGGCCTGGAAATAGTAGTCCGGAATCTCGCCGATGGCCGTCGCCGCCGACAGCACGGTCGTCCCCATCCCGTCCCTCCGCGCCACATTCTTCGCCCCCCCCTCGGCATAGCACCGCGGCGAAGAGAGCGCCAGATTGCTCAGGTGAATCGCATCGAAATAGTCGCCCCCGCAGCACGGCGCGATGAGTTTCACGCACGGATCGAGCGGCTCCTCGAACCACAGCGCGCCGATATTGTCCTCCGGCACCGAGAGCAGCAGCGGAATCCGGTTGTCCGAGCACACCTTGGCGAAAGCCCGCGCCGTATTGCCCGCCGAAGCGACCACCAGCACGCGCTCCTCGCCCTCCGCCCGCCGGGCGCAGACGTTGTAAGCCTCCGTCTCCTTGAACGAGCAGGTGGTCATCCGCGCCCCCACCTCCGGGAAGTAGCCGCTGAAAGTGATATAGAGATTCTCCAGCCCCAAATACTCGGCCAGCTTCCGGCTCTTATAGGTCACCGGCGCATGACTTCCGCGCAGCGTCCGCCGGATGGGCAGCCAGTCGCAGAAGCGATAGATGCCGTAAGCGTCGTCGCGCACGTTGAGTTGCCGCTCGGCATACCGGGCCCGCACCAGCGACGGTTCGCCGCACTCCGGATCGTCGAGCGTCCAGCCCTCGTCCTCGAATTCGCGCCCCGAAGCCACACAGGTCAACGTATAGCGGGTAGGTGTAAATCGTTCCATGTCTTTTCGTACTTGTTTCTCGACCGGGCCCCGACCGCCCGAAAGCGGCAATACCCGTATTGTCTGCAAAAGTAGGCAAAAGCCGCCCCCCGACCGTGGGTATTTATACCTAAATCGCCCCCCGATCGGCCCGAGAGGCGCGAAACAGCAGGCCCGCAGAGCAGAAAACGGCCGGAAAAACCCTATCTTTAGCCTCCGAATATGGTACTCCTCGTCTTACTCGTCATCTCGATCGTCCTGCAATTTTTCGCCGCCGGCATAGCCATCCGGCTCACCCGAAAGACCAAATTCAGCTCGTCCTGGATCCTGATCACCATCGCGCTGGTGCTGATGTGCGTCATGCGCTTCGACGAGTTCGCCCACAAACTCTCGGACCGGACGGACGGACGGACGGACATGATCGTCATGCGCGAAGAGTACTACGTGTGGGTGGGCATCCTCACCTCATTCTGTTTCGCCGTCGGCATTTTCATGGTGAAAAAGGTGCTGAACTACCTCGCCCTGCGCGAGGAGCAGCGGCGGAACAGCGAGAAACGGCTCCTGAGCGCCGTGATCCGGGCCGAGGAGAACCAGCGGCAGATCATTTCGAAAGAGCTGCACGACGGCCTGGGCCCCCTGCTTTCGTCCGTCCGGATGAGCGTCTCGGCCCTCCTGCAACAGCCGCTCGACGCAACCCAAAAGGAGATTCTGACCAACACCGAGTATGTGGTCAACGAGGCGGTCAAGAGCCTGACCGAGATCTCGAACAACCTCAGCCCCCACATTCTGGACAACTTCGGCGTGGCACGGGCGATCCACACCTTCGTTCACAAGCTCCAGCCGATGTGCCCCGCCACGCGGATCGTTCTCCGCACCGAAGGCATGCGCGACCTCCGTTTCGAACGCGACCGCGAGGTGATTCTCTACCGGGTGGTGTGCGAGCTGATCAACAACGCCCTGAAGCACGCCGGCGCCGCGAACCTGACGATCGACATGCAGGCCGACGGCGACCGGATTTCCGTGCGAGTGGCCGACGACGGCTGCGGGTTCGATCCCGAGACCGAACCGACCGGCATGGGGCTGTCGAACATCGCCTCGCGGATCAGTTCGATCCACGGCGAGCTGACCCTCGACAGCCGACCGGGAGGCGGCGGCACCCGGGTCTCGATCCGCATCGCCACCCGATAGCGGCAGTGTCCAGAAAATAGACACCCGATGTCTAAAAATTAGACACTTTCGGCCTATTCCTGTTTTTATAGTAATCTGAATATCAATCAATAAACCGCTTTGGCATTCGAATTGGAGGATGATTCGGTTGAATCATCCTCCAATCTTTTCCGTATGCTCCGCAACTACCTCCTGCTGACCCTCCGCCGCATCGAGCGACACAAACTCTTCTCCGCGGTCGATCTGCTATCGCTCGCCGTGGGGATGTCCGTCGCGCTTCTGATCCTCAACTACGTCGTTTTCGAACGGAGCTACGACTCGATGCACCCCGAAGGGGAACGGCTCTACCGGGTCGAAGCGCAGTTCTACGAAGGCAACACCCTGACCGACGACTGGGCCACCTCCTCCTACGGCTACGGCCCCGCCATGAAGCGCCACATTCCGGGCGTCGAGGAGTTTGCGCGATTCGACATCCACGGCACCGAACAGATCGTCCGCCACGGCGACCGGCAATACCGCGAAAACAGCGTCACGGCGGTCGATCCGTCGTTCTTCGACCTCTTCGGCTTCCGGCTCCGGGAGGGCGATCCGACCACAGCCTTAGCAGGGCCGAACCGGGTGGTCATCACCCCCTACGCCGCCGCCAAGTACTTTCCGGGCGAAGACCCTATGGGTCAGACGCTGCGTTTCCACTCGTCGGAAGGCGAACTGAACTGCGAAGTGACGGGCATTCTGGAGGAGATGCCGCGCAATTCGCAACTGCAATTCGACTTCTTCCTCTCGTGGCAGACCCTGCCCGTCTGGCTGGACGAATTCTGGTACCGGCACGAGGTCTACACCTACGTCCGCCTGGCCCCGGGCGTCGATCCGCGGGCGGTGGAAGAGGCCTTCCCCGTGATGGCGGAACGCTATAAAACCGACGAGGCCTTGCGGAACAAGACCTGGGGCGTGTCGCTGAATCCGGCGGCCGACGTCCACCTGACCCCGTGGAAGAAATACGAGCGCGAGGCCAAAGGGAGTCGGGCGGCCGTGACGACCCTGACCCTCGTCGCGCTGGCGATTCTGGCCATCGCGTGGATCAACTACATCAACATGGCCACCGCCCGGTCGCTGGAGCGGGCCCGCGAAGTGGGTATCCGGAAAGTCTCGGGCGGCACCCGCCGACAATTGATCGGCCAGTTCCTGCTGGAGTCGGCCGTCATCAATTCGGCGGCCCTGCTGCTGGCCGCAGGGGCCGTATCCCTCTTCGGGCCGTGGTTCGACCGGCTGATCGGCCACGAAATCGGATTCGTGATGCTCGACCGGCCCATGTTCTGGATCGCCGCCGGAGGCATCTTCCTGCTCGGCGTGCTGCTGTCGGGCGCCTATCCGGCCTTCGTCATCTCGAACGTCCGACCGGCCACGATCCTGAAAGGCAAATACATCGGCACCGGTCGGGCGGGCGCCGTGCGACGCTGCCTGACCGTGTTGCAGTTCACCGCCTCACTGGTGCTGATCGCGAGCACCTTCACCGTAGACCGCCAACTGGCCTACATGCGGGCCCAGCCGTTAGGGGTGGAGACCCAACGCATCTTCGCCATCCGCTATCCGGGCTCGATGTCCGACCTGCCGGAGCGGATGAAAGCCTACAAACGGGCCCTGGAGGAGCGGAAAGAGGTAGAGCGGGTGACCCTCTCGAACGCCGTGCCGGGGATGGAGGTGGCGACCTTCCTCTCGAACCGGCTGACGAGCGACGCGACGAAACAGAACCGGCTGTACGAGATGCTGGTGGCGGACGAGGACTATATCGCGACCTACGGACTGGCGGTGGTGGCCGGACGAGGCTTCGGCGCGGAGTTCACGGGCGACGAGAACCGGATGGTCGTCAACGAAGCGGCCGTCCGGGCGCTGGGATTCGCCACGCCGGACGAGGCGGTGGGAAAATTCGTGACGGTCGAAACCCGCGAAGACCGGCCGATGGAGATCGTCGGCGTAGTGAAAGATTATCACCAGCAGGGGCTGCGGAACGGCTATACGCCGATCATGCTGATCCGCGAGAGTGCATTGGGGTGGCTGCCCCAGAAGTTCGTTTCGGTGAAATTCGCCGAAAACGCCCCGATCGACGAACTGCTCCGGACGGCAGAGACGGAGTGGCAGCGTTTCTTTTCGGAATCGACCTTCGACCGCTTCTTCATCGACCGGTTCTACGACGCCCAATATCAGGCGGAGAGCCGTTTCGGACGGGTTTTCGCCCTGTTTTCGGGCCTGGCCCTGTTCGTCGCGGTGGTGGGACTGTGGGTGATGGTGCTCTTCTCGACCAACCACCGACGCAAGGAGTTAGGCGTGCGCAAGGTGTTCGGCGCGACGGGGCTCGACCTCTTCCGATCGTTGTCGGCCGAATTCGTCTGGCTGATAGCGGCGGCCGTGGCGATCGGCATCCCGCTGGCGTGGTATGCCATGCAGAGCTGGCTGGCGCGCTATCCGTTCCGGATCGGGACGAACGGGTGGCTCTTCGTCGTGCCGGTGGGGATACTGGCTGCCGTGACGCTGGCGACGGTGGGCAGCCGGATTCTGATCACGCTGCGCGCCAACCCGATCCGGTCGCTGAAAACGGAATAACACCCTGCATCGATTCGTCTGTTTTTAACCTTACAAACCTTATGAAAAGCATCCTGAAAACCGGCTTCCACGCAGTCGTTCTACTCATCGGGCTCCTCGGCACAGCCGCGGCCCAGGAGGCACCGCAGACACGCACCCTGACCTGTTTCGAGGGCGAGTCGATTCACGAGATTTTTCTGGCCGGGAATTTCGACGTGGAGATTCGGCAGGGCAGCCCGACGGGAGTCCTGTTGGAGATTCCGGCCGACATCCCGACCTGTCCGACCGCCCGGGACGAAGAGCGGGGAACTTTCATCTCGTCCGAAAATATGGGAGAAAACCTGTCGGACACCCTGCGTTATTCGTTGAAACAGGGAATCCTACGGCTTTACAACACGCGCCGCGTTCAGCTAAACAAAAAGAGCTCCGTCAGGCATGCGAAATCCGGCTTCCGGGCCCGGGCCGTCATTACGGTCAATGACCTGCGGAAACTGAGCGCTGCCGGCGACGGACAGATCCGGCTGGGGACGATACAGTTCCAAAATGCCGAATTCATCTGCTTCAACCGGACGGAGGTGACCGGCGCCGATCTGCGGGCCACCGGCAGGCTCTCGATTTCGGTTTTCAACCGCGCGAAATTCGAGGGGGACATATCGGACACTCCGGCGGTCAGCCTAAGTGTTTTCAACAACGGAGAGGCGAATATCCGCGTCAGCCATGTCGACCGTCTGGAGGGCACGGCGTTCAACACAGGCAAGATTCATGCGGCGGGCGAAGTCCGCAGCCTGACTCATCGGTCGTATAACAACGGGCTCTTCGACGTGACGCAGCTGACCGTGAAATCCTCTTTGACGAACGACGAAGCGGCCGTAACGACGGAGCCGAATCCCTCTCTGCTGCTCGTATCGACGGGAGCACGGTGCGTCATCGGCGACGAGCCCCGGGTCGTGACGGCAGTGCAGGGAGGCATTCAACTGCGACAACCGGGGCCGGATGATACGACGGTTCCGGCGGCGCAGAAACAACGCGTGATCATGCTGGAAAAAGGGGCGAAAATCCGCATACAGAACGGTACGTATCAGGTGACGGAAGAGAGGGGTATGCTCGTCCTGCACAAAGAGGCCTGACCGCCCCGGGCTTCCGCGACGGTGGCAATATGGGAAAAACGGGAGCGCCCATAGGTCCCGGCAATTACGGTTACAGCTGGTCTTCGACGATCAGCGGCATGAATGGCAGATACCTGGATTTCGGCACACAACGCCATCTCGTCAATGCCCAAAACGGCCGTGCCCACGGTCTTCAGTTGCGTTGCCTCTCGGAATAAACGCGCCCATAGGGCGTTTTACTGGCTGTGTCTACCCCAAATAACCGGGCCGCCTCTACCCTATTTGAGTTGAATCCTGCGGTTCGTAGAACCGCGCGGGCCGGACGCCTCCCCCTCGGGAGGCCCGCAACGTTCGCAAGCTCACTGCGAGCTCCCGGGCGCCCGCCCCGCCAAAACAATGCTCCATTCACTGGTCAAAGCTGCCAAGTTCGACCGACGACCCAAAAGGTCGCAAGAGCACAACCCATTCGTCCTCGGCGCGCCCCCCCACGCGCCGCTAATGCGTCGCCCTCGCCGAGGACGGCGATTCTACGAATCGCGCTACTCGCTCTCGCCCCAAAGCCCGGCAAACGGCTCAGCCCAATCTACCGCCCAAATCCAAGCCCCATGCTCGGCCCGGCGCGGTGGGAAAACCGACTACGGTTTTCCCACCCGAAGAACAGGCACAGCCCAAAACCCAGCCCAGTTTTCCGCCCCGTGTCCGCATCACTGCGGCTCCGCTTGCGCTCCGCCGCTTTTCCGTCGCCCGCGGCAATTCTTGCCGGATTGGCCAAGTGCCAACCGGCAGAATATGCCCTCTTAAGCGGGCGGGCAACGGAGTTTTCGCACATTGAGCTTTAACCCGCCTAAAACTGCCCTCAGACCGGGCAGGCCCCGCGTGCCCGCGGGGACAAATGGCCGCCTCTACCCCCGTTTTTTGTTCGCGCGCCTTGGGAAATCTTGTCAAAACACGCAAGCGAGTTTTGACGATTTCCCTCTCAAGGCGTGGCGCGCGGCTTAGTTTGAGGGTACCGTTCTTTTTCTGAAGAAAAAGAACCAAAAAGACTTTAGACGGATGCTTGCGCATCCTCAAGCTACCGGCGGCCCAAATCTTTGTTCGCGCGCAGGCCCCAATTCTCTCGCGCTCCGCCGCACACCTCGACCGGCAATCCCCCTCCGCTTGCCACGGCCCTAAACAAAGAATTTTACCTCTCCCGAAGCGGCATTTCATAAAATATCCCTATATTTGGTATTCATAACGATTCTCAAAAAACCACATACCATGAAGCAATTAGCAGTAGGCATCGACATCGGGGGGACGAATTCCGTTTACGGCCTGGTAGACCGCGACGGAAACATGTACGGCGAAGGCGTCGTACCCACCAAGAAATTCCCCGATTTCGACCAGTATCTGGAAGAGCTCTACATCGGCATCCAGAGCCTGATGAAGAACCTCGACGGCGAGTTCGAAATCATCGGGATCGGGATCGGAGCGCCGAATGCCAACTACTACAACGGAACCATCGAATATGCCGCCAACCTGATCTGGGAAGGCGTCATCCCGTTCGTCGAAAAGATGAAACGGTACTACCCGACCATTCCGGTGCTGATTACCAACGACGCCAACGCAGCCGCCATCGGCGAGATGGTTTACGGGGCAGCGAAAGGGATGAAAGACTTTATCGTCGTGACCTTGGGGACGGGCCTCGGGAGCGGCTTCGTGGCCAACGGACAGTTAGTGTACGGACACGACAGCTTTGCCGGAGAACTCGGACACGTGATCGTCAACAAGACCGCCAGCGCGCGGGTGTGCGGATGCGGGAGGAAGGGGTGCCTGGAAACCTATGTGTCGGCGACGGGGATTAAGCGGACAGCGTTCAAACTGCTGGCCGACCACATCGAAGACAGCGAATTCCGGAACATCAGCTACAACGACCTGACCGCCGAGATGATTACCAAGGCGGCGCTGAATGGGGACAGGCTGGCGATCGAGGCGTATGAGTACACGGGGATGATTCTGGGGCAGGCGCTGGCCGATGCCGTGACGATCACTTCGCCGGAGGCGATCTTCCTTTTCGGCGGATTGGCGAAGGCAGGCAAATACATCTTCGAGCCGACCAAAAAGTACATGGAGATGCACATGCTCTCGAACTTCAGGAATAAGGTGAAACTGCTCCCGTCGGGGATCGACGGGAAGAACGCGGCGGTGCTGGGAGCTTCGGCCTTGATTTGGCAACAGCTGGAACGGGAATAGGAAGAACACCTATCTGTTATTCTAAAGTACAGGGGGCTATGCTGTCGAAGCATAGCCCCCTGTACTTTTATTCCGCCGTCATCCCGGCAATCGTACGCTTATAAAGTTCCCACATCTTCGCATTGCCCACCGGAGACCCCACAAGCATCACCCGATTCGCACTGTCCAGCAGAAAGGTCTGAAACACCTGATTTTTCGGCAATTCCGGGTTCGAAATCTCGAACCCGCCCGCCCGGTCATAGAAAACCGGATGCGCAAACCGCATCCCGTAGAGCGTCATCTCCAACTCCCGTTCCGTCGTGTGGGCCGGATTCAGGATGAAAACGAACCGCACCGCGCTATCCTCCGCCAGCTCTTCGATCATCGGCCTCCACTGCATCAACTCTTTGAGTTTGCACGGCGTACACCCCTCCGCACTGTAATAGACCAGCACCTTAGCCACCACGCCCGAATCCTCCGGCACGAGAAGCGTATCGCGGCCATCAGCCCGAGCCACAAGACCCGCCGGAATCTCGACCCGTGTTCCGATCCACCGCCGGATATCCTGCGCCGCCCGGTTTCCCGGCCCGCCGCAGGCCACCAGTCCGACCGCCCATGCAGAGAGACTCAAAACGCTAATCTTCCAGTTCATAAATCATCAATATCGGATTTTCCAGCTTCCCATTCGCCTGCAACAACGAATCCATCTGAGGCGTCACCTTCATCCGCCCCATCCCCGCCAGCGCCTGCACCCGCTCCGGTATCAGCTGAAGCACCAGCCGACGGCTCTGATACTCCATCGGCACATAGCTCCAGAACTGCCCCTCGACCCCGTCTCCCACCGCTATCGACTCCACCTTCCGGGCCGTCCCGTCCGCTAAATCGATCAGAAAATAGTTGCCGAACGTCCCGATCAGCAACCAATCGCCGACCTGACACGGTCGCGCCGCGTGAAAAACAACCCCCTCCTTGCTCGCCTTCAGAATCACATCGTAGTCGTCCAGTCCCTCCGTGTATCCGGCCGGCATATTCCCCGCCCCGAAGTCGAGCCGGAAGACCGCCCGCGGCTCCCCGTTCGTCCGATCGACGCGATAGACCCGGTTGTCGAACGGCCGGCTGATCCACAGCACACCGCTGTCCGCCGCCGTCAGAATCGCCCCCGCCGTCACCGCCGCCGGCCACTCCTCGAACGGAAGGAAATCCGCCCCGTCCGTCCCGTCTTCCGTCAGCCGGGTGACCGTATATCCCGAAGCCCCCCGATTTGCGGGCATTACGCCATAGACCCTGTCATCGGCACCCCCATACCCGATTCCCTCCAAAAAGCAATACCGACGCGCTATGGGCCGCTCTCCGAGAAAATCTCCGACCCGGTCGTAATACATCAATTTGTTCGGCTGGTCGGCATAGAACACCAGCGTATCCCCCGCCAACGCCACGCCGCTCAGCCGCACATACTCCCGCGGCCCCTTGCCGGCCTGCCCCACCTGACGGATAAACCGTCCGGTCGTATCGAACAGATAGACATAATTCTGTTTCCGGTCGAAAATCACATACCGGTCGCGCCAATCGAGCAACTGGCTGATACTGCCCAGCATTCTCCCGCGCAGCGTGACATACGAGGGATTCCGGAACAGTCGCCCGGCGGCCGTATCGGCCAAGGGCGTTTCGTCCATCGACAACCGAACCGTAGGCATCTGCGCCTCATCGGCATCCGACGCACGTGGGCCGCAACCTACCATCCCTATGACAAAAGAAACAGCTACGAATAAACAATTAAGAATCCGCATAATACAGTATAAATTTTGATTGGAAGGAAACATTACTATTCCCTTCCAATCTTTTTAGAATTTAGCAGCAGCTCAAGAAACCATCACCACCACATGTACATGTAACTTGTACAGCTCCCCCACCAAGATCGACTCCGTGTTTATTAACAAACTCATAGCCATCTTCCAAATCTTTTCCCAACGCCATTGCTTCGATATTGGAAAGAGTCAGATCAGAACTATTGGCATTCTCAGCAGAAAAATGAACCGCAGAGAACACACCAGCGCTTAAAAAAAGCGTACCAATTGCCGCTATGAAAATGTGTTTCTTTTTCATGACTTTAATTTTTTAAAAGTTTTAAGAAATGATCCGACGTCAAAATCAATTCAAAGGCAAATATAAAATAAAACACACACAAAACAATAAGAGCCGCATTCGTTTTCACTAAAACGTTTAAGAACAAACAACAAACCCTTAAAGTGTTTAATTTTTAACATTTTCACATCGCCCTCCATAGCAACCACCCGAATTTACTATCGGACGAAGCATGAAAAGCGTTACATTTGTACATTCTATTCGGTGCAAAATAAACACCAGAACATACGATTATACCAGTCATTCGAGATGAAACAACCGAAACGATATTTAGTGACCTCCGCCCTGCCCTACGCCAACGGGCCCGTACACATCGGCCACCTCGCCGGCGTTTACGTCCCCTCCGACATCTACGTCCGGTACCTTCGCGGACGCGGCGAAGAGGTCATCTCCATCTGCGGCTCCGACGAACACGGCGTGCCCATCACCATCAAAGCCAAGAAAGAGGGCGTGACCCCTCAGGACGTCGTGGACAAATACCACGGGATTATCAAAGACGCCTTCAAACGGTTCGGGATCAGCTTCGACATCTACTCCAGAACCAGCAGCCCGACCCACGCCCGCACCGCCTCGGACTTTTTCCGGAAGCTGTACGACCAGGGCGACTTTATCGAGCAGACCACCGAGCAATACTACGACCCCGAAGCCCGGCAGTTTTTGGCCGACCGGTACATCACCGGCACCTGTCCCAAGTGTCAGAGCGAAGGCGCATACGGCGACCAGTGCGAGAAGTGCGGTTCGACCCTCTCGCCGACCGAGCTCATCGACCCGAAATCTGCGATTACCGGAGCCACGCCGGTGCTGCGGGAGACCAAACACTGGTTCCTGCCGTTGGATCGATACGAAACATTTTTGCGGCAGTGGATTTTGGAGCAGCACGCCGCAGCCGGCGAGGGAGAGACCTGGAAAACAAACGTCTACGGCCAGTGCAAAAGCTGGCTGGACGGAGGGCTGCTGCCTCGCGCCGTGAGCCGCGACTTGGACTGGGGGATACCCGTGCCGGTTCCGGGGGCAGAGGGAAAAGTTCTCTATGTGTGGTTCGACGCACCCATCGGATACATTTCCGCCACCAAAGAACTCTTCGCTCAGCGTGGCGATGCGGAGGGGTGGAAACCTTATTGGCAGGATGAAGATACCAAACTGGTGCACTTTATCGGCAAAGACAACATCGTCTTCCACTGCATCGTCTTCCCGTCGATGCTCAAGGCGCACGGCGAATTCATCTTGCCGGAAAACGTCCCCGCCAACGAATTCCTGAACCTCGAGAACGACAAAATCTCCACCTCGCGGAACTGGGCGGTGTGGCTGCACGAGTACCTCGACGAGTTCCCGGGGAAAGAGGATGTCTTGCGGTACGTCCTCTGCGCCAATGCGCCCGAGACCAAAGACAACGACTTCACCTGGCGCGACTTCCAGGCTCGGAACAACAATGAGTTGGTGGCGATTTTCGGCAACTTCGTGAACCGGGCACTGGTCTTGACCCACAAATATTTCGGCGGGCGCGTCCCGGCGATCGACCCGGCGACCGGACTGACCGACTACGATCGGGAGATCGTTGCACAACTGCCCGTGTTCAAGGAGGCCATCGAGCAGAATATCGAGAATTATCGGTTCCGCGAGGCGTTGAAGGAGATGATGAACCTCGCACGGCTGGGGAACAAGTATCTGGCGGATACGGAGCCGTGGAAAGTCGTCAAAACAGACGAAGCGCGCGTAGCGACCATCCTGAATATCGCCTTGCAGATCACCGCATCGCTGGCGATCGCCGCCGAACCGTTCCTGCCGTTCACGGCGGTCAAGTTGCGCGAGATGTTGCGCCTGCCGGCTTCGGAATTGAAGTGGGACAACATCAGCTGCCTGACCCTCCTGGAGCCGGGACACGAGTTGGGCCAAGCGGAACTGCTGTTCGAGAAGATCGAGGACGCGGTAGTCGAGGCACAGTTGGCCAAACTCGCCGCTACCAAAGCTGCGAATGCAGCGGCCAATGCGACGGTCGCTCCTGCGAAGGAAGAGACGGTACAGTTCGACGATTTCGCGAAAATGGACATCCGCGTCTCGAAAGTCATCGCAGCCGAACCGGTGCCGAAAACCAAGAAGTTGCTGAAACTGACAGTAGATACGGGATTGGATACGCGAACGATCGTTTCGGGGATCGCGGAGTATTTCACCGCGGAAGAGATGGTCGGGAAACAGGTGCTGGTTTTGGTGAACCTCGCGCCGCGGGTGCTTAAGGGGATCGAGTCTCAGGGTATGATCCTGATGGCGGAGTCGCCGACGGGCGCCCTGTCGATCGTAGCGCCGACGGACTACGACTCGACAGCCGGAGAAGTACCGGCCGGTTCAGTGGTCGGATAGAGCTCGGCCGCAGCGGCCTTGACTCCGCCGACGATATAGGGGAAGACATACTCACCGACCCCTTTCAACAACGAGTAACTACGGGCTTCGTTCGTCACCTGGTCGAACGAAGCCCGATTTTTTTCAGGCAAATAGGGCCGAAAAGCCTCCAGCGCCATCACGGCCAATGCTGCCAGCAAAATTCCTTTCGTCACGGCGAACAGCGCTCCCAGCAGCCGCAGCGGCCCGGCCAATCCCCCGGTTTTGAGCAGACGGGTGACCAAGTGGCTGAGCAGGATGACGCAGATCATCACTCCGATCAGCACGAGCACGAAAAGCACTTCGGACGGCAACTCAGTCAAGTCGAGCCACTGTCCGATAGCCTGTGAAAACCGATAGGCAACCCATGCTCCGACCACCACACCGACAATCCCGCTCAGCTGGACGAGAATCCCGCTCCGTCCACCGCTCCAGGCGCACCAAACGAGGATAATACAAGCTATGATATCGATGATATTCATTCCTCAAAGAGATTGTTTCCGCCCGATTTAGCAACAGAGCGACTTGTACGGATCGACACAGCGTCTTTTCAGCAAAATTCTCAGAAGGCCCGCCCCGGGCTTCCGCAACTTCAGCTCGGGGGTGCTGACCCACACGGGCAATTTCGGATACAGTTGGTCTCGCACGATTTTCGACATTTATGCCCGGCTTCTGGATTTTTACGCGGTCTATCTCACCGCCACGAGTGCCAACTACCGTGCTTACGGTCTTCAGTTGCGTTGCCTCTCGGAATAAACGGGACTGAGAGCTTTCGACGGAACCGATTGGGGACTTAGAACCCGGGATTATATTCTTTTTCCTATTCTGATTCTGCGGTTCGCGTGCTGTGCGGGCCAAACGCCCCGCACAGCGTCTTTTGCTGACAGCCTCTACCTCCAAAACAAGCAACAGCTCTCCTATTTTGAGTTGAATCCTGCGGTTCGTAGAACCGCGCGGGCCGGACGCCTCCCCCTCGGGAGGCCCGCAACGTTCGCAAGCTCACTGCGAGCTCCCGGGCGCCCGCCCCGCCAAAACAATGCTCCATTCACTGGTCAAAGCTGCCAAGTTCGACCGACGACCCAAAAGGTCGCAAGAGCACAACCCATTCGTCCTCGGCGCGCCCCCCCACGCGCCGCTAATGCGTCGCCCTCGCCGAGGACGGCGATTCTACGAATCGCGCTACTCGCTCTCGCCCCAAAGCCCGGCAAACGGCTCAGCCCAATCTACCGCCCAAATCCAAGCCCTATGCTCGGCCCAGCGCGGTGCCGCTCGGCACCCGAAAGATGGGCGAGCGACGGAATTTTCGCACACGGTCGAGTTTTTCCGCGCGCCTGCGCGGTTCATTCTATTTCGGCGGTAAGCCGAAATAGTTGAATCGCTCCTTAAGGCGTGGCGCGCGGCTGTACCTACGGGAGGGTACTGCCTTTACGCCGAGCGGGCGGTGCGTTGACCTGCAGTCTCCCTCGCGCTTGCGAGGCATCGTCGACAAGCCGACGTGCTCTCGCTTCGCTACTCGGGTCCGGCACTCGGAGTGGGCAGCCTCTACCCCAAGGCCGCCTCTACCCCCGTTCTCTGTCCGCGCGCTGGCGGAAATCTTATTCAAACGCGAAACACGCGTTTGAATGATTTCCTTCTCCAGCTGTCGCGCGCGGTCGAGCTTTAACCCGTCTGAAACTGCCCTGCGCAGGCAGCGGCCGGTTAATTAAGGCAAAAACAACCCTGACAAAACGCCCGATGGGCGCACCGGCGGAACGAGCGAAACTGCGTTTCGCTATGGCAGCCTTTACCTCCGTTTTTGTTCGCGGGCCCCACTTATAGTAAAAAGAGCCCCAACAAAACGCCCCCACAGGCCGTTCCGCTCACCGATCTCCGAAAAGAGAAGCCACGAACCGAGCCCCGTCGAACACCTGCAAATCATCGATCCCCTCGCCCACGCCGATATACCGCACCGGAATCCGAAACTGTTCCGAAATCCCCACCACGACACCCCCCTTGGCCGTCCCGTCCAACTTCGTGATCGCCAGCGACGTAATCTGCGTCGCCGCCGCGAACTGTTTCGCCTGTTCGAACGCATTCTGCCCCGTCGAACCATCCAACACCAGCATCACCTCGTGCGGAGCATCCGGCACCACTTTCTGCATCACGTTCCGAATCTTGGTCAATTCGTTCATCAGATTGACCTTATTGTGCAACCGCCCCGCCGTGTCGATAATCGCCACATCCGCCCCCGCCGCCTTCGCCGCCGAAAGCGTGTCGAACGCCACCGAAGCCGGATCCGCTCCCATCTGCTGCTTCACCAGCTTCGCACCCGCCCGCTCGGCCCATACCTCCAACTGGTCGATCGCCGCCGCACGAAACGTGTCCGCCGCACCCAGATAGACCCGTTTGCCCGCCGCCGTCAGCCGCGCCGCCAGCTTGCCGATCGAAGTCGTCTTCCCCACCCCGTTGACCCCCACGACCATCAGCACGAACGGATTGCCCGCCGCATCCTTCTCGAACAGCATCCCCAGGTCGGACGACGAAGTCGCCGCCGGCGCCTCGGCCAGCAGTGCCGTCACCTCCTCCCGCAGAATCGTGTTCAACTCCTCGGCGTTCAGATACTTATCTCTCGCCACTCTGGCTTCGATACGCTCGATGATGTGCAACGTCGTATCTACCCCCACATCGGCCGTAATGAGAATCTCTTCGAGCTCGTCGAGCACCTCTTCGTCGACCCGCGACTTCCCCACCACCGCCCGCGACAGCTTGGAAAATATCCCCTCGCGGCTCTTTTCCAGTCCCCGGTCGAGCGTCCCCTGCTGCGCTTCGTCGGCGTCCTTTTTCCGAAACAGATCGAATATACTCATAGGAATATCAAACCGAATTTTTATTGGTACAACCCATCCAGCTGCGCCCGGATCTTTTCGCTCAGGATATACTCGTCGTACTCCATGTACTTGTCCACCATCCCATTAGGCGTGATTTCGATGATCCGGTTCGCCACCGTTTCGATAAATTCGTGGTCGTGCGACGTCATCAGGACGATCCCCGGGAACGAGACCAGCGAGTTGTTGAACGCCTGGATCGACTCCAGGTCGAGGTGGTTCGTCGGCGAGTCGAGCACCAGCGTATTCGGATTCTCGATCATCATCCGGGCGATCATGCAACGCATCTTCTCGCCCCCCGACAGGACGCTCACCTTCTTATAGACCTCCTCACCGCTGAAGAGCATCTTCCCGAGGTAGCCCCGCAGGAACAGTTCGCTCGTATCCGGCGAGTACTGCGCCAACCAGTCGATAATCGAGAGATCGGAGTTGAAGAAAGCCGTATTATTGACCGGCAGATAGGCCGATTTGATGGTCACCCCCCACTCGATCATCCCGGCCTCCGGCGCGACGTTGCCCGTGATGCACTCCAACAAGGCCGTCACCGCCCGCGGCTCGCGCGAGAGGAAGACCACCTTGTCCCCCTTCTCGATCGTGAACGACAGATTGCGGAACAGCGTCTCGCCGTCCGGCGTGGAGTAAGTCAGCCCATCCACCGCCAGAATCTTCGTCCCCGGATCGCGTTCCGGCTGGAAGATAATCCCGGGATACTTCCGCATCGACGGCTTAATCTCCTCAATGTTGAGCTTTTCGAGCATCTTTTTGCGCGAAGTAGTCTGTTTCGACTTCGCCACGTTGGCCGAGAAACGCTGGATAAACTCCATGAGCTCCTTCCGCTTCTCCTCGGCCTTTTTATTCTGCTGGGCCTGCTGACGCGCCGCCAACTGGCTCGACTGGTACCAGAAGCTGTAGTTCCCGGCAAAGAGGTTGATGTCGCTGTAGTCGATATCGATCGTGTGCGTGCTCACCGCGTCGAGGAAGTGACGGTCGTGCGACACCACGAGCACCGTATTCTCGTAGTTCGACAAGTAGTTTTCGAGCCACATGATGGTATTGACGTCCAGGTCGTTGGTCGGCTCGTCGAGCAGCAGGTTGTCCGGTTTCCCGAACAGGGCCTGAGCCAGCAGCACCCGCACCTTCTCCTTGGCGTTGAGTTCGCCCATCAGCGAATAGTGCAGACTCTCCTTGATCCCCAGCCCGCTGAGCAGCTCCGCCGCATCGCTCTCGGCATTCCACCCCTCCATCTCGGCGAACTTCTCCTCCAGCTCCGCCGCCCGCAGCCCGTCTTCGTCCGAAAAGTCCTCCTTGGCGTAGATGGCGTTCTTGGCCTGCATAATCTCCCACAGCGGCTGGTGCCCCATCAGCACGGTATCCAGCACGGTGTGTTCGTCGAATTCGAAGTGATCCTGTTTCAGCACCGAAAGCCGTTCGCCGGGCCCGAACGCGACACTGCCGCGCGTCGGATCGACTTCGCCGGCGAGCACGCGCAGAAAGGTCGATTTCCCTGCGCCGTTGGCCCCGATCACACCGTAACAGTTTCCGGGCGTAAACTTCAGATTGACGTCTTTGAACAGGACGCGTTTGCCGAATTGGACTTCTAAGTTGGATACCGTAATCATTTGTCTATTAAAGCTATTTCGATTGCTTAGCCACCCCTCGCCGCCGGGGGCGGAGGGGTTCGTAAAAGGTAGTGAAAGGCAAAGATACCCAAAATATCCGGCAATCGGCCGGAGGAGCGAGCGGTGATTTTTTATTTCTTTGCGGAATCGGGATCGGAGCACACGGGTTCCGGAGTGCCGGAGGGTATGCGTTCCGGCAGGGCGAACGATAAATTCAGCGGCCCACTGCGCCTCTCCTGCTGCGGTTCGAGAGGGGATAGTTATTTCCTGCGGCGACCGGCTCCGCTTCCCCCCGGATGTTCGAGGGGGAGCTGCCATCGCCGCTCACGAAGCGGTCGCTCGCAACACGCCGCCGTGCGCGGTTCCCGCCCCGGGCTACCGCGACTTCGGTCGCGCGGGCTATGAGGGTGTAGCAAGGAACGTCGGCAACAACGGGTACAGTTGGTCGTGTACGCCGATGACGGGCGACGTCACGGTGCGGTATTTGGACTTCAACACGCAGAACCTCAACCCCAGCAACGCGCACAATCGCGGCCACGGTTTTCAGTTGCGTTGCCTCTCAGGATTTATCGCACTCTGATCCCTTTTTATCGCTCTCTATTTTGTGCCGGGATTTTTCCACCACGCGCCGCGTTCGGCAAAGGTGGCGGCCAGACGTTCGATCGACCGGTCGTGGGTCAGTTCGATATCTTTCGGAAAAAAGCAGGCTGGGAGTTGTCCTTTGCTGCGGTGATGCGCCACGCACTGGCAGCAGTATCCGTGACGGGTGCATCCGGTAGCGCTGCACGGACAAGCCGCATTCTGAGGGCCTTGTTTACATTCCATGGCTTTTGGAGTAAGTATTATGTTCAAGGTATGGTATCGTCATAGATGTGTCCGGAGGAGGGAATTTCTGTCTTGTTTGGTGTCAAATTTTGCAAATCCCCCGCCCCGGGCTACCGCAACGCAACCTCGGGCGTACCGGTGGGCGTCGGCAACGGCGGGTTCAGCTGGTCTTCCGCCACGAGCGGCATCGGCGGCCTGGACTTGCATTTCAATTCGCAGTACCTCCACGCTAGCCCCTCGGACGGTCGCGCCTACGGTTTTCAGTTGCGTTGCCTCTCGGAATAAACGGAGACAAACCCCGCCCCGGGTTTCCGCAATCGGGATACGGGTGTTCTGACGGGCGTCGGCGGCAGCGGGTACAGTTGGTCTTCCGCTCTTAGCAGGACTAACGGCGTGTTCTTGTGGTTCCACTCGCAGGATCTCGATCCCGGCAGCGTGGACAGCCGTGGCCACGGTCTTCCGTTGCGTTGCCTCTCGGAATAAACGAGCGAAGTGCCGTGTCTTTTTAATGGCAACTTCGTTTGGGAACTGCCTCCTGCGGTTCGAAGAACCGCGCGGGCCGGACGCCTCCCCCTCGGGAGGCCCGCAAACTCACTACGTTCGTTGCGTTCCGCCCGGGCGTCCGACCCGCCATCTTACCAGCTATAAGTTCCGCCTATTCTCGTCCTCGGCGCGCCTCCACGCGCCGGTCTTCGGGCACTCCGATTGGGCAGCCTCTACCCCGTTCTTTGTCGCGCGAGAACGTTCATTTGCACCGTCGCCACAAACACGATCCACACAAAACGGACAACCGGATTACCGATTTCCGAAAACCCGGCGGGCCAGCTCGTCCACCCGGCTCACATAAACGATTTCAATCCCTTTCGGCACATGGCTCAGTGCCTTGCGCGCATACCCCGAAACCACGATGGTGCGGAATCCCAGCCGCGCCGCCTCCGTCACCCGCTGTTCCGTCCGCGAAGCAGGCCGCACCTCGCCCGACAACCCCACCTCGCCCGCAAAACAGATATCCGTATCCAGCGCAATATCCAGCCCCGACGAAATAATCGCCGCGATGATCGCCAAGTCGAGCCCCGTGTCCGCCACCCGAAAACCTCCGGCCAGATTCAGAAAGACATCCTTCGTCCCGAGCTTGAACCCCACCCGTTTTTCGAGCACCGCCAGCAACATATTGAGCCGTTTATAATCCACCCCCGTGGCCGACCGCTGCGGCGTCCCGTAAGCCGACGAACTGACCAACGCCTGCGTCTCGATCAGGAACGGCCGCACCCCCTCGATCGTCGCCCCGATGGCGATGCCGCTCAACGGTTCGTCGTAGTGCGAGACCAGAATTTCCGACGGATTGTCCACCTCGCGCAACCCCTCGTTCCGCATCTCAAAAACACCGATCTCGTTGGTCGCGCCGAAACGATTCTTGATACTCCGCAGAATCCGGTAAGCATTGTTGCTGTCGCCTTCGAACTGAAAAACGACGTCCACGATGTGTTCCAAAATTTTCGGCCCCGCAATCGCCCCCTCCTTGGTGATATGACCGATGATCAGAACAGGAACCTTGGTCTCCTTGGCATACTTGAGCAGCATGGCGGCACACTCGCGCACCTGGCTGACACTTCCGGGCGAGGATTCGATCCGCTCGGAGTACAAGGTTTGGATCGAGTCGATCACGACCAACTCCGGCGTGTTCTCAGTCAGCTGAGTGATGATATTTTCGAGCGACGTTTCGCTCAGGATCATGCACTCTTCGTTGAGTACGCCGATCCGGTCAGCACGCATTTTGATCTGTTCGGGACTCTCTTCTCCCGAGACGTACAGGATCGGAGAATTGGCCATCCTCACCGCGATCTGGAGGGCCAGGGTCGATTTCCCGATCCCGGGTTCGCCGCCCAGCAACACCAGCGAGCCGGGCACCAGTCCGCCGCCGAGCACCCGATTGACCTCCTGATTGAGCAGGTCGATCCGTTCGAAAGCGGCCCGTTGCACCTGACGAACGGGTATCGGGCGATTTCGTTCGCCAGAACCGGCAGAGAGGCTGAAAAAATTATTGGTCGTGAGCGGGGTACTTTTGGCGGCAACGATCTCTTCGGTATAGGTGTTCCACTGTCCGCAGGCCGGGCATTTCCCGACCCATTTCGGAGATTCGTTGCCGCAGGCGGTACAGAAATAGCTCTTTTTTAATTTGGCCATAGTTCAAGAAGAGGGGATTGGGTTTCGACAAAGATAGCAGAATGTTTACTTCTGCCTCCGTTTGTCCGAGATTTCAGAGCGGATCGGGCAGGGTCATCGGTTTTCGCATACGGGGCAGCCCCGCCCCGGGCTTCCGCTACCACAGGTCGGGTTTGCCGGGAGGTGTCGGTGATGGCGGTTACAGTTGGTCACGTACACCGATGGCGGGCGATGGCATGGGCTTGGATTTGGGCACGCAGCATCTCAACACGAACCATTTGTGCCACCGTGTTTACGGTCGTCTGTTGCGCTGCCTCTCGGAATAAACGGGACTGAACAGTTTTTGCTGGCAGCCTCTACCCTACTTTGGTTTGACCTTGGTGGGTCGGACGCCCGGGAGGTACAGCAACTCTCGACGCGCAAGCGGCGTGTTGCGGCCCTACGAACCGCAAGAGCACAGCACCCATCCATCACCCAATGCTGTGGAATTCGTCCTCGGCGCGCCCCCCCGCGCCGCTGATGCGTCGCTGCGCCCGAGGACGGCGATTCCCTTCGGAATCGCGCTACTCGCTCTCAGTTTAGGAGAGTTGAAGCCTGCGGGGCCCAAAAGCAACGTTAGTTGCGGGCCTCCGCGACCGGAGGCTTCGGCCCGCGCGGCTCTATGAGCCGCAAAAGCTCAGCCTTAAAAGCTCGGCTAACAGCCCTTTTCAAAGCACAGCCCCATTCTCAGCCCAGCGCAGCGGGAAAACCGTAGCCGGTTTTCCCGCCTGAAGAACAAGCACAGCCCAAGGCTCGTCCTAGTTCTCCGCCCTGTGTCAGCCTCACTGCGGCTCCGCTTGCGCTCCGCCGCGTTTTGCCGTCGCCCGCGGCAATTCTTGCCGGATTGGCCAAGTGCCAACCGGCAGAATATGCCATCTTAAGCGGGCGGGCGACGGAGTTCCGCGCGCGGGTCGAGCTTTGACCCGCCTAAAACTGTTCTCTTTGTGAACAAAGAGAACCAGAAAACCGACGCTGCCAGCGAGCGCAATGCAAACGTAGTTTGCAAATTGCCGAGCGGCGAGGAGGAAGGCGAAGCCAAACTTTAGACGGATGCTGACGCATCCTAAAGCTACCGGCGGCCCAATTCTTTGTTCGCGCGCGGGCCCCACGTCCCGTGGACGGGCGAAACTACGTTTCGCTATGGCAACCTCTACCCCACACCCATAAGATACTCCCAAAAATCAACCCCTACTTGATCGATTTCGTGATGCGCATCGCACAGAAATGAGGCCCGCACATGGCGCAAAAATCCGCATTCTCCTTCACCATCTCCCGGTGCATACGTCGCGCCCGCTCCGGGTCCAGCGACAGGTTGAACTGGTCGAGCCACCGGAAATCATACCGTGCCCGGCTCATCGCCAAGTCGCGAGCCAAAGCCGCCGGATGTCCCTTAGCGATATCCGCCGCATGCGCCGCCAGTTTGTAAGTCACCACCCCCTCGCGCACATCGTCGCGGTTCGGCAAAGCCAGGTGCTCTTTGGTCGTCACATAACACAGCATCGCTGTCCCGAACCACCCGATCATCGCCCCCCCGATCGCCGACGTGATGTGATCGTACCCCGCCCCGATGTCCGAGACCAACGGCCCGAGCGTGTAGAACGGCGCCCCGTGACACCATTCGAGTTGCCGATCCATATTTTCGCGGATGCGGTTCATCGGCACATGCCCCGGCCCCTCGACAATCACCTGCACATCCTGCTCCCACGCCCGGTGGCACAGCTCGCCCAGCGTTTTGAGTTCTCCGAACTGCGCCTCGTCGTTCGCATCCGCAATCGACCCCGGCCTCAGGCCGTCGCCCAATGACAAAGCCACGTCGTAGCGCGCCATAATCTCGCAAATCTCGTTGAAATGCTCGTACAGAAAACTCTCCCGCCCATGATGCGCCATCCACTTCGCCATAATCGACCCCCCGCGCGAGACGATACCCGTCACCCGCCGTTGCGCCATCGGCACATATGCCTGCAACAACCCCGCGTGAATCGTAAAATAGTCCACCCCCTGTTCGCACTGTTCGATCAGCGTCTCGCGATAAGCCTCCCACGTCAAATCCTCGACCACCCCGCCGACCTTTTCCAAGGCCTGATAGAGCGGCACCGTCCCGATCGGCACCGGCACATTGCGCAGGATCGCCTCCCGCGTCTGGTGAATCTGAACCCCCGTCGAGAGATCCATCACCGTGTCCGCCCCCCACTTAATGGCCCACAGCGCCTTCTCGACCTCCTCCGCAATGGAAGAACCGAGCGCCGAATTGCCGATATTGGCATTGATCTTCACCCGGTATTCGCTGCCGATCACCATCGGCTCCGACTCCGGATGACATCGATTGGCCGGAAGAATCGCCCGTCCCTCCGCCACCGACCGCCTCACCTGTTCCGGCGTGATATAGCCCTCGTCTCCCGGCCGCAGTCCCGCATTCTCGCGAATCGCCGCATACTCCATCTCGCGGGTCACCACCCCCTGTCGCGCATACCACCGCTGGGTATGAAACTCCCCCTCCGGCAATGCCGCCGCCCGCTCCGCCATCCATTGCTCCCGCAAGCGGGGAATCCCTCGTTCCGTATCCGCCTCGTATCCCGCCTCCGTATACACCCCCGTCGTGTCGTACAAATCCACAGATTCGCCGTTCGTCAAATGAACGCGCCGCATCCCGACCCGCAGATCGGGAAACAACTCGCCCGGGCGATATACCTTTTCCGAAGCGTTCTGGGGTTCGTGGAACAGTTCTTTATACATAGTTATTTCGTTCTTTTCAGCAGTGAATAAGCATATTTTTCGAGCACAGCCAGCCGGTCCGCATCCTCGTGCGCCCTGCGCAGCGACGCCAGCGCGCGCGTAAAATAGCGTTCGATAGCCGCCTCCGCCGCGCTGCGCACCCCCAGCGCATCATAAATCCCCCGCACCCGCAACAATTTCTCGTCCATATCCCCCGGAGCCCATATCGCAGCCCGTTGCTCCGCCGAAGCGGCCGCCATGGCGGCGATATGCAGAAAGGTCTTTTTCCCGACCGCAATATCTCCTCCGATCGCCTTCCCGAAGGTTTCGGCATCGCCGTAGGTATCGAGCAGGTCGTCCTGAATCTGGAACGCCAGCCCGAGGTTCACGCCGAAGTCGTACAAAGCACGTCGCTCGGCCGGAGAAGCGCCCCCCACGATCGCCCCCATCTCCAGCGCCGCGGCCAGCAGTACGGAGGTCTTGAGGCGGATCATTTCGAGATACTCCGCTTCGCTCACTTCGCGGTCGGTTCGTTCGAACTCCATGTCGTACTGCTGCCCCTGACAGACCTCCATGGCCGCCCGGTTGAACACGGCGAGCAATTCGGGAAGAAGTTCGGCGTAATTCCCCGATGAAAGGATCTGGTAGGCGAAAATCAGCATGGCGTCGCCGGAGAGGATGGCGCTGTTTTCGCTCCACTTCAGGTGAACGGTCGGCCTCCCGCGCCGCATGGGGGCGCGATCCATAATGTCGTCGTGGAGCAGGGTGAAGTTATGGAAGACTTCGACGGCAATGGCTGCCGGCAACGCTTCGCTTACCTTTCCGCCGCAGAGATCGGCGCTCAGCAGGCACAGCAACGGTCGGATCCGCTTTCCGCCGTCTTCGAGGATGTAGCGGACGGGAGCGTACAGTCCCTGCGGTTCGATCTGTTCGAGGGGGAGCTTTTCGAGCTCCGTTTCGATGCGTTGCAATAACTCGTCGGTATTTTTCATCATCGGATTCGGCATCTATGGTCTTGCATGCGGGCGGTAGGTCTCGGAACGTCCGATTGTTTTTGGGTAGAAGCGGTCTGACGGGGATGTAGGCCGCCTAATTAGGGTAGGGGCTGTCAGTAAAACGCCCTGCGGGCCCGCCCCGGGCTACCTGCGCGACTTCACAGGCCTGCATGTGTATGTCGGACATAGCGGCATCAGTCAGTCTGCCACTCCTCATGAAATCCGCTGCATATATTTGAATTTTAATCCCGTAGGTCTTGGCTCGACGAGTATCGGAAACCGTGCCCACGGTTTTCAGTTGCGTTGCCTCTCGGAATAAACGGTGCCGCTCGGCACTCGAAAGCTGGCTGGAACTACCCCAAGCAACCGACAGCTTCTACCCTATTGGTGCTCCTGCGGCTCGCAGAGCCGCCCGGGCCGAAGCCTCCCGCAGCGGAGGCCCGCAACTGACGTTGCTTTAGGCCTCGCAGGCTCCGGCCGCGAAAGCAATCCCTAATTCACTCCTCTTTTAGCAAAGCGGGCCGGACACCCGGGAGGAAGGCAACTCTCGACGCGCAAGCGGCGGGTTGCGGGCCTCCCGAGAGGAGGCGTCCGGCCCGCGCGACCCAAAGGGCCGCAGAAGATCAGTCCACACCTTGGTTTTTCACCTGCAACATGCTGATTTATTCACGCTTCGGTTCTATCAAGTCGTCCAAGAATTGACCGCACCTTCGTATTCGTCCCGAAATCGGGCATTTCCGGGGCGAGGATTACCAATCCACGCGACAGGAAACCGAAGTTCGGCAACCGAGCGATCCAACAATTCAAACGAAAAGCCCGAAAAATCCGGCAACATCTCTAAATCATATTGTACGAACCGACTCTTGTCATACAACAAACGATCTTCAGAAGCCGCTATATCTTGATCCATCTTTTCTTCATCATTGGGGTCATAAGCTCCGAGACCCAAACTATAACCGTTCGCCGTGCCTACGACACCTATGGTTCGCTCGTCAGTACCCCCGAACTCCAACCGGATACCGCTCATCCGGATACGATACCGCTCGCCGAGTCGTAATCTCCGAGAATCGATGCAAATTTCATAATTCGCAATAGGCTCGATCACCTGTTCGTCAGGCGTACCCACAAAGATTCGATAGGGTGCGAACCCGTATCTCCGTACCGAAAAGAGCACTCTCTCTTCCTTTTCATCGGTCACGACCACCTCGCCGCAAGGAGTGATCAGCCGATCGATATCCTCAACTTGTCGACCCGTTAATTCCATCATTCTTTCAAAGATACATGGGTACGAACCGCCCCCGCACATTTCGAAGACAGCCCTACTCAGCCGCCTCGACAATCCCGATCCCCAGTTCGTCCAGCTGCGCCTGCGCCAGAGCCGACGGCGCGTCGATCATCATATCGCGTCCGCTGTTGTTCTTCGGGAACGCGATGAAATCGCGAATCGAATCCGATCCGCCGAACAACGAACACATCCGGTCGAAACCGAACGCAATTCCCCCGTGCGGCGGCGCCCCATACTTGAAAGCCCCCAGAAGGAATCCGAACTGCGCCTGCGCCTCCTCCGGCGTAAAGCCCAACACCTCGAACATCCGGCTCTGCACCCGCCCGTCGTGGATCCGGATCGACCCTCCGCCGACCTCGACCCCGTTTACCACAAAGTCATACGCCTCCGCCCGCACATCCCCCAGCACCTTGATATCCGTCGAGAAGAATTTATCCATATCCTCCGCTTTGGGCGACGTAAACGGGTGGTGCATTGCATAATAGCGCTGCGTCTCGTCATCCCATTCCAAGAGCGGAAAATCGACCACCCACAACGGCGCGAACGTATCGTGCGGCCTGAGCCCCAGCCGATCCCCCATCTCCAACCGCAACGCGCACAGCGCCGCCAACGTCTGTTTTTTGGCACCCGCCAGTATGAGCAGCAAATCCCCCGCCTGCATGCCACAAGCCGAGCCCCATTTCGCCAACTCCTCCTGCGAGTAGAACTTGTCCACACTCGACTTGTACGAGCCGTCCGCCTCGCGCCGCACATACACCAGCCCCTTCGCCCCCACCTGCGGACGTTTGACAAACTCCGTCAGACCATCCAACTGCTTCCGCGTATAGGAAGCACACCCCGGCGCACAAATCGCTCCGACATATTCCGCCCCGTCGAACACCGCAAAGTCGTGCCCCTTCACCAAGCCCGTCAAGTCATTGAACGTCATCCCAAACCGGATATCCGGTTTGTCCGACCCATATTTTTCCATCGCCTCGTGCCACGTCATGCGCGGGAACCGCGCCTCTGCAAACTTCACTCCCAGCGTCTTGTCGAACATCGTCCGCATCATCCCTTCGAACACCGTGAGCACGTCCTCGCGCTCCACGAACGCCATTTCGCAGTCCACCTGGGTAAATTCCGGCTGCCGGTCTGCCCGCAAGTCCTCGTCCCGAAAACAGCGCACGATCTGGAAATAGCGGTCATAGCCGCTCACCATCAGGAGTTGTTTGAAAGTCTGCGGCGACTGAGGCAAGGCATAAAATTCGCCCGGATTCATCCGACTCGGCACCACGAAATCCCGCGCCCCTTCCGGCGTCGATTTGATCAGATACGGCGTCTCGATCTCCATGAACCCCTGCGCATCGAGGTAGTTGCGTACCTCCTGCGCCAGCCGGTGACGCAGCATCATCGCCCGCTGCAACGGCGCTCGCCGCAGGTCGAGGTAGCGATATCTCATCCGCAAATCATCTCCCCCGTCGGACTGTTCTTCGATGGTAAACGGCGGCACTTCGCTGGTATTCAAAATTTGCATGTCGGCAGCGACGATTTCGATCTCGCCGGTCGGTATTTTGCTGTTTCTAGCCGACCGTTCCGTGACGGTTCCGGTCACCTGGATCACATATTCGCGGCCGAGTCGTCCGGCCGTTTCCCGGACGGCGTCGGCAGCGTGTTCGTCCACGGTGATCTGGGTAATGCCGTATCGGTCGCGCAGGTCGATAAAGACCATCGAGCCTAAGTTGCGCACCTTCTGTACCCATCCGGCAAGGATAACGGTCTTATTCGCATCGGTGAGCCGAAGCTCGCCGCAGGTGGCTGTTCTAAACATGATTGACTTCGGTTTTTTAGGAACTCAAAGATACATATTTTTTACCGTTCGCGAGCACCGCCCGGGCTACCGCGGCTATACCTTGGGCGAAGCGGGTAGCAGCGGTCACCACGGATTCAGCTGGTCTTCCGCCGCAAGCGGGATCTACGGTCTGAATTTGATTTTCTATTCGCAGAGCCTCACGACCAGCTACTCGGGCAGCCGCGCTTACGGTCTTCAGTGGCGCTGCCTCTCGGAATAAACAGGGACGAGCGGCGCGCGAACCAGGTAGCCTTAGCCTCAAATTGGGGTAGAGGCGGCCAATAAAACACCCTGAAGGTGCGCCCCGGGCTTCCGCGACTCAGGCCTTCATGGATTATTGGGAGCTCTGGCGAGCGTCGGCCTCAGCGGATACAGCTACTCATCATCGACAAAAGAAGCTTACAGTCTATTCGTAGATTTCCACACACAGGGTTTCAGCCCCAGCTATACAAATGGCCGTGGTTTCGGTTTTCAATTGCGTTGCCTCTCGGAATAAACGGGGAAGGAGTGGGGGCGGTGAATAAGGGGCTGGGCTACCCTACTCTCTTGGACGGGCTGAAGCCTGCGGGACCCACAGCAACGTCAGTTGCGGGCCTCCGCGGCGGGAGGCTTTGGCCCGCGCGGCTCTACGAGTCGCAAAAGCAATAATGCCCAAAGCCCAGCCAATAGTTCAGACCAATTCTGTCGGGTTCGGACTGCGCGCTCCGGGGGTGGGCCAAAGGCCTAGCGCGCAGGCCCGGCGGTTCTACGAACCGCAAGAGCAACGCCCATTCGTCCACGCCTGTTTGCAGTCGCCGCCAGCGGTGAGTGCAACGAGCCCCGACGAGTTGCAGTCCGACCGCGTGGGGTGGCGGCGGACTGCGCGGCTCTGCGAGCCGCAAGAGCTCAGCCCATTCACCACTCAAATCTTGTGAGTTCGTCCTCGGCACTCCCCTCGCGCCGCTAAAGCGTCGCTCTCGCCGAGGACGGCGACCTAAAGGTCGCAAAAGCACGACCAACGGCGCGGCCCAACCCACGGCCCAATTCTAGGAGATTCGTCCTCAGCACGCCTCCCTCGCGCCGCTGATGCGTCACCCGCGCCGAGGACGGCGATTCTGCGAATCGCGCTACTCGCTCTCGCCCCTGTCTCCGCCCCGTGTCCGCCTCACTGCGGCTCCGCTATCGCTCCGCCGCACTTGCCACGGGTGATTGTCGAGCTCTGTTCCGCGCGCTGACGGAAATCTTATTCAAAGCGCAAGACGCTTTGAATGATTTCCTACTTCAGCGGTCGCGCGCGGTCGAGCTTTGACCCGCCTAAAACTGGCCTCGGGCCGGGCGGGCCCCACTTAGTAAGGCAGAGAGAACCCGAACAAAACACCCAACGGGTGCGGGGACGGGAAATGCTGCGCATTTCTGCGGCAGCCTCTACCTCAATCACGCCGCGGTAGCAGCCCAACTCCCGGGCCGTGCGAACTCACGCCCTTGCGTAGCTGAGAGCAGCCGATTATCTTTGCAAAACGAAAACAAACGAGACCCCGATCGATGAAAAAAAAGCGTCATATTTTCCTCACCCTTTGGCTCGCCACAACCGGAGCCATCGGAATCGCAACCGCTCAAACCGCCGACTACGCCGCTTTTTTGCGTGAAGTCGCCGCACGGAGCCCCCAACTCGCAGCCGCCGAGAAAGAGCACACCGCCTCCGTGCGCCAGCTGCGTACCGGCCTCGCTCCCGACGATCCGTCCGTGGCACTGGAATACTATTTCGTCGGCGAAACCCGTTACGAACTCGCCTTCGAACAAGCCTTCGACTTCCCCACCGTCTACCACCAGCGCAATAAAATCAGCAAATTAGGCATTTCGAAAGCCGAGCAGGAGCACCGCACCGCCCAACGCGCCGTGATGGGCGAAGTATCAGACGCCTATCTGCGCCTCGTCTACGCTACCGAGCGGATCGAGATTTTCAGCCGTCGGCGCGACGCCCTACGCCAAGCCGTCGAGCTCTACCGGAAAGGGATCGAAAACGGCAGCACGACCCTGATCGAGCTGCGCAACGCCGGGATGCTGCTGACCGAAGCCGCTGACAATCTCGCCGTCGCCGAAGCCGAACACGCCGAAGCCGCTTTAGCGCTGGCCCAGCTGAACGGCGGTACCGCCATCGCCGCACAAGGCTACCCTACCTTCGCCTTCAGCGGCACACGCGACGAATTCGTACAAGCCGCCCTGGCCGCCGACTACGAACTCGAAGCCGCCGCCATCGACACCCTGATCGCCCGTCGCACCCTGAAACTGAGCCGACAAGCCTGGTTGCCGAAACTGACCGTCGGCTACAAAGTCGAAATCGAAGGCCACAAAGGCACCAACGCACTGCTGGCCGGCATCTCGCTTCCGCTGTGGCAGAACATCGGCAGCACCCGGGCAGCCAAAGCCGCCCGTGATGCGGCCGAAGCCCGTCATGAAGCCGTCGCCACGCAGGCCGAAGCACGCCTGAAGGCCTTGTACGAACGGTTCCGGATTCTCTCCTCCACCCTGACGACCCGACAGACCGCTCACGCGTCGGACAACTACCCGCAACTCATCGAAAAAGCCATTAAGGGGGGCGAACTGACCGCCATCGACGCCCTGCTGGCCCTCTCCGAGTGGTACGCCCTGAGCGACAACCTCACCACCCTGAAATACGAAGTGGCTCAGGCCGGAGCCGCCATGGCCCTGTGCCTGCTTTAGCACGAGGCTATTAAGATTCACAAAGGCCCGCCCCGGGCTACCGCGACTTCGGCCGGACGGACTATGGGGGTATAGCTAATGGGGGCGGTAACATCGGATACAGTTGGTCATCTACGTTGGTAGCGAATAGCATCACAACACAGGTCATGGCTTTTTACACCGAATACCTTGATCCAGGCAGCTCGCAATATCGCGGCCACGGTCTTCAGTTGCGTTGCCTCTCGGAATAAACGCCGCGGGCCCGCGGGGGGCAAAGGGCCGGGTCTACCCTAAAAAATAAGGGCAGCCTCTACCCTAAGCAAGTTAACACCCCTGCCACGGCAACCAAACCCAAATACCTCCATATGCCACGAAGGGCGATTCCGAACCGGTTCGGAATCGCCCTTCTGCTATCAGGCCCGCGACGAATCGCGCTAATTCAGACTGATCTCGTCGATGAAGACGAACGCCGGACTGTTCTTGCCCGGATGCCACTCCGGCATACTGTGCTCCGGCTTCACGACGATCTTCACATACCGCGTCGTCACCGGATCGAACGTCAATTCATGTTCGTAAATGCCGTCCCGATCCTTCTGTCCCAACACCGGATACTCCGCTTCGGCCACTTTCCGGTACGTCACGCCGTCGTCCGACACCTCCACGCCGAAATAGCGCGCGTCGAACACCCAGTCCCCCTTCACCACGCACGTTTCGATCTGCGCCCGCGAGATTTCGGTCGGTTGCAGGAGGTCGATCACCGCCTCCATGTCGTTCTTCCAGAAGGCGATCCACCGCCCCGTCTTGTAGTTGCCGTTCCCCCGCAGACCGTCCACCAGCGTCCCCGCACCGGCATATTCATACTGCTTGTTGATCGGCTGGAGCATCGTGATCGGCTTCACGCTCGCCTTGTTGAAAGCGATCTCTTCGGTAAACACCCGGCTGGCCCCCGTCGGACGGATCACCACCGCCTTGAGCGTCCCCGGCCGGTCGATCTTCAGCGTGTCGGTATACTTCGGCGACGAAGCCGTCGGTTCGCTGCCGTCCAGCGTGTAGTGGATATCCGCGCTGTCGATCGCGAACATCGCCACGTCGAGCACCCCTTCCGCCGGATTCGGCAGGAACGAGACATTCACGTCGAAGACATGCGTCGCATAGTTATACCCCAACAGGTCGTAAATCCGCACCAGTTTCGGCAGCCGCGCCAGGAAGAGCTCGTAATTCTTCTGCGTCGGATCGCTCCACTGGATTTCGGCCAGCGCCGCCATCCGCGGCAGCTCCATGTACTCCACCTGCCGGAAATTCGGAATATACTCCGTCCAGAGGTTGGCCTGCACCCCGATGATATACTTCGCCTCCTCCGGCGAGAGCGTCGGCGACACCGGTTCGTAGTTGTAGACCATTTCGACCGGCACATACCCGCCGATCGCCATCGGTTCCCGGTCGACATCCTTGCTCTGGTAGTAGTCGAAGTAGAGGTAAGTCGTCGGCGTCATGATCGCCTGGTGCCCCTGCCGGGCCGCCTCGATACCGCCCTCGACGCCGCGCCAGCTCATCACCGTGGCATTCGGCGCCAGCCCCCCTTCGAGCGTCTCGTCCCAGCCGATGATCTGCCGCCCGCGGGCGTTCAGGAACTTTTCGGCGTGGTTGATGACGAAACTCTGCAAATACTCCTCAGCCGTATGTTTCGCATCCCCCTTGATGCCCAGCGCCTTGATGCGCGCCTGGCATTTCGGACAAGCCTTCCAGCGCACCTTCGGACACTCGTCCCCGCCGACATGGATATATTCGCTCGGGAAGATTTCGACCACCTCGGCCAGCACATCTTCGATAAACCGCAACGTGGAGTCGTTCCCCGCGCACAGCACATCGTCCGCCACGCCCCACTGTCCCCACACCTCGTACGGTCCGCCCGTGCAGCCCAGCTGCGGATAGGCCGTCAGCGCCGCCAGCATGTGCCCCGGCAGGTCGATCTCCGGAATCACCGTGATGTGACGTTCAGCCGCATAGGCCACGATTTCGCGCGCCTCGTCCTGCGTATAGAACCCGGAGTGCGGCACACTGTCGTAAACGCCCGTGTTGTGTCCCACGACCGTCGCCTTGCGCACCGAGCCCACCTCCGTGAGGCGCGGGTGTTTGCGAATCTCGATGCGCCACCCCTGGTCGTCCGTCAGGTGCCAGTGGAAGCGGTTCATATTGTGCAGCGCCAACATGTCGATGAACCGTTTCACCGAGTCGACCCCGATGAAATGGCGGCTCACGTCGAGATGCGCCCCGCGGTATCCGAACCGCGGCCAGTCGTTGATCTCGACCTGCGGCAGCAGCGCCGCCCCGTCGGTCACCGGCAACGCCTTGCGGAGCGTCTGGATCCCGTAGAAGACACCCGCCTCGGAAGCTCCCGTAATGGTCACCCCGTCGGCCGTCACCTGAAGGCGGTACGCCTCGGGATTCTCCGCCGCGAGCCCCGTCGCGAGCACGATATTCCCCCGCGCATCCGTTCCCGTCCCCGGTGCCGTCTGCAACCGGAGCCCCGTCATCTGACCGACGTATTCGGCCAGGAATTCTGCGTTCCGCTTCAGTGCTTCGTTATTCTCCGGATAGAGAATCTTCGCATTTTTGTCGAGCCGGAAATCGGCCCCCTGCACCCCGGCCACCTGCTGCGGCAACGGAATAACCTGATAGTCGGCCCGCTGAACGGTACCCGACGCACAGGCCGTAAAGAGACCGGCGAGCAGCGTCGTTTTCAACAATCGATGAATCGAGATCATAGAAAGAGTATTGGTTTTTAGTTGGTATTTCACAGAAACGGCCCCGAAAAGAGCCCTCGGAAGACAAAGATAGGAATTTCGAACCGTAAACCCGCCATCGGCCCCTACGGTTTCCGCCCGCCGGGCCCCTCTCCGCTCAGTCGATCAGCCCGAAATGACGCAAAGCCCGGGCAATCCCCTCCTCGTCCACCGACGTCGTCACATAGTCCGCCTCCGCTTTCACCGCCCCGTCGGCATTGCCCATCGCCACCCCCGTCCCCACATGGCGCAACATCGGGATGTCGTTGCCGCCGTCGCCGAAGGCCATCGTCTCGTCGAGCCCGATGCCGAACCGGGCCAGCAGCCGGTCGATCCCCTCGGCCTTGTCCACCCCCGCCGGTACGACATCGGCGAAGAGCGGATTCCACCGCATGGGCCGACAGCCCGGCAACACCTCCCGCATCAGCCGCGGCTCCTCCTCCGGGCTGAAAAAGGCGATCAGCTGCAAGACTCCCCGTCGGGCCGCCTCGCTCCACTCCTCCGCCGAGACGAGCCGGGCGGGCTGCGACGTCCTGACCAGTTTCCGGATCCGCTCGACCCGCTCATCGACGAAGTTCAGACACATCTCGTGCTCGCCGGCCAGCACGCAGGCGAACGCGTCAGGCCCCTGCTGCCACCGGATCAGCCGTTCGACATCCTCCTCGGGGATCGCCCGCCGGAAGACCACCTCGTCGCGTCCGGCCAGACAGTATCCGCCGTTCAGAGCGACATAGCCGTCGAACGGGAAATCGCAAACGGGAAAGATATCAGAAGGGTGACGTCCCGAAGCGATAAAAAGTTTCACGCCGCGCTGCCGGAGCTGTTCGAGTGCGCGCCGGGTCGAGACCGGCACCGCATGGTCGCGGAAGCTGACCAGCGTGCCGTCGATGTCGAAAAAGAGGGCTTTTATCATAAGAGGCTGTCGATCGCACCGCAAAATTACGGCTCGTTTCGGAATTATCCGCCGTCCGGGCCCGCAATTTCACCGCTTACGCCGCTGTCCGATGGCACTGTTTTTGCGGCTGAGGACAGAAATAAACGCATCGTCGTCCGTTATGAAAGATATCCGACTCACTCCGGTTGATAAACGCATCATCGACTGGCTCAACATTCTTGTTCTGCTGGGTTCGCTGGCGATCATCGCGTCGCTGTCGTACAACATCCTGACGGTCGACCGCTACCGGCCGGACAGTCCGATGACCCTCACGATCCAATTGGTCGTCTGTTCGATTTTCATCCTCGACTTTCTGGTTCGGTGGGTCATCGCTCCGCGCAAAGGCCGCTTCGTGAAGCACAATTTCCTGTTGCTGTTGTTCTCGATCCCGTTTCTGAACATCGTCCACTATGCGCAGTGGAACATTCCGCACGAGCTGCACTACCTGTTGGGGTTCGTGCCGTTGCTGCGCGGGGGCTACGGGCTGGTGGTGATCACCCGCTGGTTCACCCACCGGAGCGCGACGAGTCTGATGGTTTCGTACCTGGCTATCCTGACGGCGACGACTTACTTTACGAGTCTGATCTTTTTCGTGGCGGAACGGGGGCTCAATCCGGATGTGAAGACCTATTCGGATGCGTTGTGGTGGGCGACGATGGATTTGACGACGGTCGGGTCGAACATCGTGGCGGTGACGCCGGTGGGAAAGATTCTTTCGGTTTTTCTGGCCGCTGCGGGCATGATGATGCTCCCGATTTTCACGGTCTACATCACGGATCGGGTGGTCAATAGCCGTTCGCAAGCTGCCGGGCATCAGGCCTCCACCCCGACCGGGGATTCCGCGGGACAGGCTGAACAGAAACAGGGGCACGTCTGACATTGGAGCGCCTTCGTGCCTGCCCCGACATGGCGGAAAGCCCCGCCCCGGGCTACCGCAGTCACATTTCGGGTATACTAAGCGGCGGAGGGAACAGCGGCTATAGCTGGAACTTGTCAGTCTCTGACATCTTTGGCCGTTTCTTGTGGTTCCATATGCAAGCACTCGGTGCGACCAACGCTGGTCATCGAGCTTACGGTCTTCCGTTGCGTTGCCTCTCGGAATAAACGCCGCGTGCCCGCGGTGGGCAATGGCCTGGAACTACCCTAAGTAACCGATAGCCTCTACCCCATTTGCACTCTGCGGTTCGAAGAACCGCCCGGGCCGAAGCCTCCCCCAGCGGAGGCCCGCAACTAACGTTGCTCTAGGCCCCGCAGGCTTCGACCCGAATCACAAAAGCACACCCCTGTAAGCGGGCCGGTTTCGACATCGGTATGCGAATCAAAAATCAAGCAGCAAGTCAAAATTAGGAAAAAACGAAAAAGTATAGCTACCTTTACAGAGAGACAAAGCACGCAGTACAAGCGTGGCCGCCTCAACAATCCATTACGACCCAAACAATTCGTTTTCAGAAATATAAACCAATTTCGATATGATTCCGTTTTTTACCCAACTGATGACCGATCCGATCGTGATCGAAAAGGCCGACAGCGTGAAATCCTCGTTCAGTCAATGGATGGAGAACCTGTCGAGCATGTCGGCCCAGGACCTCTTCAAAACCGTCGCCAACGGAGCCGTCTCGATCGCCCTGAAGATCGTGATCGCGCTGGTGATTTTCTGGGTCGGCCGGTGGCTGATCCGGCGCGTCCGGAAGATGATGGATCGGATTATGACGCGGCGGAACGTGGACGTATCGTTGCGAGCCTTTCTGATCAGTTTGGTGACGATCACGATGATGCTTTTCCTGATCATCATCACGATCGGCATTCTGGGGATCGACACCACCTCGTTCATCGCCCTCTTCGCCTCGGCCGGCTTGGCGATCGGTATGGCTCTGAGCGGCACCTTGCAGAACTTTGCGGGCGGGGTGATGATTCTGCTTTTCCGTCCGTTCCGCGTGGGCGACTTCATCGAAGCCCAGGGTCAGAGCGGGACAGTCAAAGAGATTCAGTTGATCCACACCCTGCTGAACACGGCGGACAACAAGACGATCCTGCTGCCGAACGGGCCGGTTTCGACGGGGATCATCAACAACTACTCGCGCGAGTCGCGACGGCGGGTGGACTGGACATTCGGCATCGCTTACGGCGACAATTACGATGTGGCGCGCGGGGTGCTGCTGGAGCTGCTGGAGGCCGACGAACGGGTGGCGAAAGATCCGGCACCGTTCGTTGCGTTGACGGCGCTGGCAGACAGCTCGGTGAACATCGTCGTGCGGGCGTGGGTCGAATCGGGCGAATATTGGAACGTCTATTTCGACCTGAACGAGCGGGTCTACAAGACCTTTACCGAACGCGGCCTGAACATTCCGTTCCCGCAAATGGACGTACACCTCCACAAAGACGAGACGAAATAGCCTGCCGAGCAGAATTTTAAACAAAACAGCGCCCTGTTTCATCTTCGGATGAAACAGGGCGCTGTTGCGATCTCGGCAGCCCCTCTTCCCGTCGCTGACATCTTGCCGGTGACGGACTAAACACGGGCTTGCCCGGTCGGTGTTCACTAAATTTCTTTTGGAGCAGCCTCATACCCCAACCCTTTGTTTGAGCGCATCACTACGAGATGCTTTGGCCGGGTCTAACCCAAATAAACCAAACGGCACAAAACTATCGGCGACCAATCGCCTCGTGTCCGCCTCAGTCCACCATGTTGTCCGTCTTCGGACGCAGGAAACGGAGCTGGATAGCGATCGCCGCCGCCACGATCACACTGAGCCACGCAAAACCCATCCCCAAATTTCCCCCGTCCGTCCATCGCCCCAGTATGCTTGTCACCGCCGCCCCCGCAAAGACCCCCGTCATATTCATAATACCATACGCCGTCGCCCGGTAACGATCCGAAACGAATTGACAGAGAATCGGCATGTTATTGGCATCGAAAATACCATACCCCACCCCGAACAACAACCCCGCCCCGACAATTCCCGCCAGACTATGGCTGAAGCCCAGCAGAAGCAGCGACGGAATCGTCATCCCGAGCCCGATCGCACCCGTGTAGACCCGCCCCCGTAAGTTCCACCGCACCCACCGATCGGAGAGAATCCCCCCGACGATCACCCCCACGAACGACGATACGGCAATCGTGATCGTCGCAATCGGCCCCGCCTTGTCCATCGAGATTCCGAGACTGTCCGAGAAGAGCGTCGGCAACCAGTTCTTAGTGGCCCACCCCGGCAGACTCGGCGCCGCAAAATAGAACAGAATCGCCCAGAACGCCACATTCGAAAACAGCAGCCCGAAACCCTTGAGCAACGCCCGGAACCGCCCCGCAACACTCTCCTCGCCCCTGACCGCCTCGCGATTCAACCGCCGCGCAACCACCGCCTCGCGGTTCTCGTGCAGGCAGAGCACCAGCACCAAGGCATAGACCATCCCGATGACCCCGAACCAGTGGAACGTCGTGTGCCACGTAAAGGCCGCCGCCACCGTCGCGCCGAATCCGCCGATCGCCTGTCCCGTATAGAGCCCCGTCATGTGAATCCCCACCGCCAGCGACCTCGACCGGTCGCGATGCCAGTCCGCAATCATCGCCAGCCCCGCCGGAATATAGAGCGCCTCGCTGACCCCCATCACCGCCCGCAGCGCATAGAGCTGTCCGAACGTCTCGGCATACCCCATGCCGAACGTCACCGCCGACCAGACGAACAGACTGCCCACAATGAGCCACTTCCGGCTGATCCGATCGGCCACCGCCCCTGCCACCGGGCTGACGAAACCGTATATCCAAAGGAAAATCGCCATCAGGCGACCGAAATTGGCTGCCGAACGCAACTCCGCGATATCGACCTGCATCGCATCGCGCATGGTCGAGAGCATCTGCCGGTCCATGTAATTGAGCAAAGCCACGCCCCACAGCAAACCCACCACCACCCACGGATAGATCCGCGAACGTTGTGCCGCTCCTCCGGTGTCGAATGTATTCATATCGTGAAAAGAGTTTGGTTTTCGAGTTTTTTATCGGCAAAAACTCCCCACCGACAGCCACCGGCCCCGCCGTCCGTCACGGTCGCCACAGCCACACCTCCGGCGTCCTGATCCCCGGCTTCAGCTCCCCGTTGAACAACAAGACACCCGGAGAAGTCCCCCACCGCATCGGCGTCGCCCCCGCTCCCGCCCGTGCACCCTGCGGCGCACGCTCAAAAGAGACCGACCACCGCTCCGCCGCCGTGTCGAAAATCAACACCTGGTCGTTGAACCGATACCACCCCGGCTCCTGCTCCATATAAGCCCGCTGCACTCGCCGCAGACTATCGTTCTCGGGCGCAACCGCCAGCGCCCACGCCCGATCCAACGCCTCCGTGAAGACCGCCGCGTTCACCCCGCCGAAGCAGACGATCGAATCCGCCCCCCATGCCACTCCCGCACCTCCCGCCGCCAACAGCGGCTCCCCTTCCGCATCCACCGGCCCCGCAACAGTTCGCCACGTTTCAGTAGCCGGATCATAAACATATCCCTCCGAAAAGACCGACTCCGCCCCCTCCGGATCATACCCCCCGAAGAGCCACACCCGTCCCGCCTGAGCCACCACCACCGGCTGCACCCGCCGCTCCGCCCCCGGCCGCAACGGCCCCACCTGCCAAGCATTCGACTGAAAATCATAGACATAGAACGACCGATCGCCCACCACATAGCACCTCCCTTCCAGGTACGCCCCCGCACAATTGTCCAGCGGCTCCGGCAATGAAGCCAACGTCTTTAAGCCGTCGGAAGTCAGCAGATACGCTTCGTTCGTCAACCGCCCCAACGAGTCCGTCCCTCCTGCACAAAAAATCCCCTCCGGCGTCGAAGCACATGCCCCGTAGGCCAACGCCTGCGGCAACCTCCCACCCGGCCGCCAAGCCTCCGCCACGGTATCCCAGACATAAATATCGTCATAGTACCGCTTAGTTCCCCCCTCCGCCGCCGGCACCTCCGGAAAATTGCAGCCCCCCGCCACCACAACCCTCCCGTCCGGCAAAGTCCCGATAAACGGCGCCGACACCCCATACCCATAGCTCCCGTCCGAATCTACCGGCAACAACCGCACCCACTCCCCTCCGTCGGAAGAGCCGGCGCACCCCATCGCCGCCAGCCCCAGCAGCAGACTAAGCCAGCAGGTCGAGAATTTCATGACACAACGTATAAGACTGAATCATCATGCGCGGAATGTGGAACGGCCCCTTGAACATATTCCCCTTGGCCGGCTGCGCCACCGTCCCGTCGCGATGCAGGTAGCCGTACCACTCGCCGAACTGCACGTCCGGAAAGTGTCCGTACGTGTACTCGCTGATCATGCGGTGCATCCGCAGGTACTTCTCGTCCCGCGTCGCCAGGTAGGCATAGAGCGTCGCGATAATCGCCTCCGTCTGGGGCCACCAGAACTTCATATCCTGCGAATAGTCCTGCGCCGGGAAGCCCTTGCAGTCGCGGAAATTGATGATCCCGCCGTAAGCCTCGTCCCATCCCCACTCCCACGACCAGTCGAGGATCGTCAGCGCCGTGTCGGTCAGCGATTTATCCCACCCCCGAAACCGCGCCTCTTCGAGCAGGAACCACGCCGTCTCAATGCAGTGCCCCGGGTTAATAACCCGCCCGGCCATCGAGTCGAGAAACTCGCCGTTCGGCCCCACCGTCTCCAAGAGAGCCTTGAACTCCGGGTGCATAAAGTCGTTGCGGATTTCAGTAATCGACCGTTCGATCTGCTCCGCCAGCACCGGATCGTCTCCGACCGCCGCCCGTATCCTCGACGCCGTGTTGATCAGGATCATCGTCAGCGAATGACCCTTCCCCACGAACCCCTCCCGGAACTTCGGCTCCAGAAATCCCGGGGTCGAGCTCATATGCAGGATCCGTTTGAACAGGTCGAGCGCCTTTTGTCCATAGGCCTTATCTCCCGACGCAATCGAGTACTCCGACATCGCGATAGCGGCAAAGCACTCCGAAAAGAGGTACCGCCGCTTCCGCACCGGCACCCCTTCCGCGGTCACTTCGAAAAACATATGACCGTCGGTATCGATACAGTATTTTTCAATAAAGTCGATGGTGGATTTCGCCGCCGCGAGCCACTCGGGGTTGCGTTCGATGCGGTTGTAGGCGAAAGCGCACACGAAAGCGAACCGCCCCTGGAACCAGACAGATTTGTCGGTGTCCATCAAAGCTCCGTCGCGATCCAGTGCGGTAAAGATCCCGCCGTTTTTCCTGTCGAGCCCGTTTTCGAGCCAGAAAGGCAGTATATTTTCGGTCAGGTCGGCTTTATACTGCGCCGCCCAGTGCGACAAATAGGTCTGTTTGTCCATGTTGGTTTGTGTGTAGATTCAAACGTTCTGTTTCGTGTTTTAAATGAGCCCGCCCCGGGCTACCGCTACGCGGATTCGGGCGATCCGGTGACCGTCGGCTGCCGGGCTTCACTCTGGATGGCTTCCATCTACAATACCGACGGCAGACATCTGCATTTCAGTACGACATGGCTTTATCCCAACAGTGCGTATGGTCGTGGTTTCGGTTTTCAGTTGCGTTGCCTCTCGGAATAAACGGGGACGCGCAGCACGCGAATACTAGCCGGTACGTACAACTCCAATGCGGTCGGACGCCCGGGAGGAACGCAACGAACACCGTGAGTTTGCGGGCCTCCCGAGGGGAGGTGTCCGGCCCGCGCGGTTCTTCGAACCGCAAGAGCACGGCCCATTCGTCTCTTTTAAAGTTGTTCGCCGCCAGCGGTGAGTGCAACGAGCCCCGACGAGTTGCAGTCCGCCGCGCGGGGTGGCGGCGAACTGCGCGACCCTAAAGGGTCGCAAAAGCTCGGCCCATTCGTCCTCGGCGCGCCTCCCCCGCGCCGCTAATGCGTCGCCCTCGCCGAGGACGGCGATTCCTCATGGAATCGCGCTATTCGCTCTCGGCCCAAAACACAGCCCAGTTCTCCGCCCCGTGTCAGCCTCACTGCGGCTCCGCTTTCGCTCCGCCGCGTTTTCGCGCGCCTTGCGCGATTCAATCATTTCGGCTAACCGCCGAAATGATTGAATCGCTCCTTTAGGCGGGGCGCGCGGTCGAGCTTTGTCCCGTCTAAAACTGCCCTGCGCGGGCGGGCGGTGCCTTCCGGCACTCGGAAGGGGCAGCCTCTACCCCACAGGATGAAACGACCCTCGGGCCGCGTGTCCCCGCAAACCCCGTCAGAAACGGTTGCAGCGTTCGAAGAAGCCGATCGCCTCCAGCTCCCGCTTCATCGCCGCCTCTTCCTCCGGCGTGATGTTGCGGAACGGCGTCCGGTTCGGCCCTAAATCCAGCCCGATGAGCTTCATGATCCGCTTCCCCCCCACGATATTCCCCCGGTAGCGACAAATCACATTAATCACCTCCTGGGAGAAATTCTGCCGTTCGCGCGCCAGCTCCAAATCCCCCGCCTGCCAAGCCTCCAGAATCCCCACCAGCTCGCGCCCGTTGTAGTTCGTCGTCCCGCCGATCCCCCCTTGCGCACCTCCCATCGCCAGACACGGCAGAATCGTCTCGTCCTGCCCGTGCAACATGTCGAACTTCCCGTCCTTGTAGAGCCGACACTGATTGTACTCGTACAGACTCTCATACGTGTACTTGATCCCCGCGAAGTTCGGTATCCGGCCGTCCACCGCCGCCAGAAACTCCACCATCGGCAGATACGCCCCATTGAACGCCGGAATGTGGTAGAAATAGAACGGCAGCTCCGGTGCCCCCGCCGCAATCTCCTCGCAATATTTCACCAGCTCCTCGATCCGCCCTACCTTCGGGAACGGCGGCGCCATCGCCCCGATCCCCCACGCCCCGATCCGCTGCGCATGCTGCGCCAGCCGGAAACTCTGCCGCACACACGTGCTCCCCACATGCACGATCACCTTGAAATCCGCCGGTGCCGCCTCCATCCACGCCTCCGCCAGCCGCATCCGCTCCTCCTCCGTCAGCATATACCCCTCGCCCGACGAACCGTTGATAAAGACCCCGCGGAGTCCGTTTTTGGCCAGCATCGCCGCATAAGTCGGAATCGGCTCGAGATTCACATCCCCGTTCGGCCCGAACGGCGTGAACGGCGCATCAATAAGCCCCTTGATTTTTTCCATCTTGTTTCGAATATCGTTGATTGTAAGAAATGATTGCCCATTCGCCCCGCCACACTCTCCAAAGATACCCAAAAAGCAAAATCCTCCAACACCCTTCCGCAGAAAAAAGTTATATTTGACAAAAAGAACCTCTTCATCCCATGAATCGACATTTCTTCCCCCGCCTTTCCGCCGTCGGCCTCTGCTGTCTGCTGAGCAGCCTCTTTCGTCCCGCTGCCGCACAGGAGAAAGAGACCGTCCTGATCGACCGTTTCGACCACACGCGAGACGTCCCCGTCCCCTACGTGGAGAACCTGCGCAAGCAGGTCGGCCGCGCTTTCACCGACCGGGGCCGGCATCAGGTGATCGACGCCCAGACCCTCCCGTCCCTATCCGCATCCCGCAGCACCGCCGACCGCGAGATTCTCCTCCGGACGACCGGCGCCCGGTACGTGATTTCGGGTCAGGTGAGCGACTACCTCTTCCGTCGCGAGATCGTCGGTGACAAACCCCGGTTTACCACCGCCATGCGGCTGGTTCTCACCGGTTACGACCTCCGGAACGACCGGGAAATCGCTCCCGAAGAGTTCCGCCTCTCCGGCTCCGGCGCCACGGCCGAAGAGGCCGACACCCGCGCCTTTGCCAGCCTGCCTTACAGCCTCCTCTTCTATATCGACCGCCGTTTCCGGTTCGAGACCCGCATCCTGCGCCTCGCTCCCGCCGACGCCAAAGGACGGCTGAAAGAGCTCTACATCCATAGCGGGCATTCGATCGGCGTCCAGCGCAAAGACCTTTTCCTCGTCTACCGCGAGACCGACATGGGCGAAGGAGCCATCGCCCGCGAACAGATCGGCAAACTGCGCGTCAAAGAGGTCATGGGCGACGAAGTGACCAAATGCACCATCGTACGGGGCAGCGACGAAATCGCCTCCTCCTTTGCGACCGGCGAAACCCTGATTGTCGTCAGCGACAGCGAATCCCTTTTCTGACCCTCCCCCACACATCAGAGACCGCATCATCCGGCCGCCCTCCGCGACAACACCATTTCGGGCGCACCAGATCCCCGGAACACCGCGAAATGTCGTATCTTTGTCCTCGGAAAAAATTAGAAGCTCGAACAGGCGCGTTCCGCACGCCCTGTCCGAGCGGAACATAATAAAGAAGCGTTCCAAACTTACTTCCCCTCGTTCAGGAATCTGGAAAATTCAATGTGGCAAGGAGGGAAGTAACGTAGGCGCTCACGTCTTGTATCTGTTTCGAGAACCCGGCACACGCATACTTGCGCACCGCGTTTTTTCGTCTATCGATATGGGCGTGGGCTGTCTGCGTTTACTCACTTGCACGGGCATTCCAGAGCCTCCTGAACATGGGTAAACGAATCGGGCAGCCTCACGCTTTTTTCATTCCCCAACGACCATACGGGCCGCCAGGTGAGGCGGAGGCTCGGCCAACGAACCCACGACCATGACCAAAATGTCTCGTGCCCGGGAAAGAAAAAAGGGCTGCCTCTTCACAGCCCTTGTCCTCCTGTTGCTCATCGCGCTGATGCTCGCCGCCGGATACCGTTGAGGCAAACATAAAAATCCAAAATCCAGCTCCTGTTCTTATTCTTTGTGCCGGACGGAACCGTACCTTTTCTGAAGAAAAGGTACCCAAAAGACTTTCATGATAGCTACGCTACGCCTTACGCTCCGCAGTCCTCAGTCTTCGTGAATTTGTCGGGCTGGGGTTTCCTTGGCGGGGCGCATATAATGTAGGTATTACCCTAATGCGCCCGCGCCGGAAAACCCCAGCCCGAAGAACAAACCGAGATTTGGGCCGTCGGCAGCGGGAGGATGCGTTAGCATCCGTCGAAAGTTTTTCTGGTTCTCTTTGTTCACAAAGAGAACAGTTCACTCCAGCAACCAAGAAAAAAGTTCAGGAAACGAGATATTTTAGATTTTTTCGAAAGCGCCGGAATACATGAAAAAATCAGGTATTCCGGCATTTTTATCGAGCCCCCGACAAGAGAATCACCCCAGGACTGGGAAAAACGGAACTAAATTTGTTTAGTTTGACCTCAAAACCGGAGACATACACAGCGGTTTAGTAATAATACCCTAACTTCGTGGAATTACTACCGCCCGAAAACGGGACGACAACCCGCCGCCCACGTCGCCGGCCACCAGCAAGAAAAAAGAGAAGAAAGGGAGGTAAGTTATGAAAAGCATCCTGACACCCCTGTTCGCCGCCTGCCTGGCAGGACTCGGCACCCTGTCGGCCTCGGGTCAGAAAACATCCGGCATCGCCTTCGGCAGTTTCAACCAATGGGTCGTGCGCGAAGTGAAAGAATCGGGCGTGATCGGCGGCGAAGTCCGCTACATATACGAGATCGGCCCCACCGACACCCTGCGCGGCGACCAGCCCTACCACCGCAACCCCCACTCGCCGTGGGGCACCTCGAACGTGCTCGCCAAAGTGAGCGGCATCACCAAATGCAGCGTCACCGTCTTCCCCGAAGCCCGCGGAAACGGTCGGTGCGCCCGGCTCGACACCCGACTCGAAACCGTCAAAGTGATGGGCATGATCAACATCACTGTCCTCGCCTCCGGCAGCATCTTCCTCGGCGACGTGATCGAACCCATCAAAGACACCAAAAACCCGATGGCCAAACTGAACCAAGGCATCCCCTTCACTGAACGGCCCAAAGCCCTCGTGATGGACTATAAATTCCACACCGACGGCTCCCCGAACCGCATCAAAGCCACCGGCTTCAGCGCCCAACACTCCGTTCCCGGCAAAGACCACGCCGATGCCATCCTGCTGCTCCAGGTACGGTGGGAAGACGCCGAAGGGAACGTCTACGCCAAACGCGTCGGCACCCTCAACGAACAGTTCGGGCAGAACACCCCCGCCTGGGTGAACGGCCACACGATGCCCATCCTCTACGGCGACATCACCCACAACCCGAAGTTCCGTCCCGAGATGGGCCTCATGTCGGGCGACCGCGCCCACTGGTGCCGGAACAGCAAAGGCCGGATGGTGCCGATCCAGGAGACCGGCTGGGCCGCCCCCGACGAAAAACCGACCCACATGATCCTCCAGATCTCGTCCAGCTACGGCGGCGCCTACGTGGGAACACCCGGCAACAGCCTCTGGGTGGACAACATTAAACTCGCCTACTAACCCTGTCGGCAAAGACCCGACCCGCATTCGACCGATCCATGTTTCACCCTCGTCCGCATATCCGACCGCGCGCTCGTTACCTTATCGCGCCGCTCGTCCTGTGGGGCCTGTTTTCAGCAGGCCCCCTGCGGGCGCAGAGCGAACCGGCCCCGCCCCTCCGCGACACCCTCGCCGCCTCCGCAGCCGACACCACCCTCGTCGTCGCCCCGGACAGCGTCGCCGCCCGTCCCACCGGATGGGAACGCTTCAAACGCTTCTTCACCGAATCCAATCAGGTGAAAAAACAGAAGAAATTCGACTTCAGCGTGATCGGCGGCCCCTTTTACTCCAACGACGTACAGCTCGGACTCGGCATCGTCGCCTCGGGCCTCTACCGGATGGACCGCCGCGACACCCTGACCCAGCCGTCCAACGTCTCGCTCTTCGGTTCGGTAGCCACCTCCGGCTTCTACATCATCGGCATCCAGGGCTCCAACCTCTTCCCTCGGGATCGGTACCGGCTCAACTACACCCTCTACACCCTCTCGTTCCCGAGCTACTTCTGGGGCATCGGCTACGACATGGCCGCCGACAAAGCCAACAAAAGCAAATACACCCAGAAACAGAACCAACTGAAGGTCGACTTTCAGTTCCGCATCGCCGACCACCTCTATCTGGGGCCGACCGCCAGCATCAACCACGTGGACGGCCTGCGGCTCGAACAGCCCCGACTATTGGCGGGGCAGAGTCCCTACGTCACCAGCATCGGCGTCGGTTTCGTGCTGAACTACGACACCCGCGACGTCATGACCAACGCCTACAAAGGGTGGTACATCGGTCTGGAGCAGTACGCCAATCCGAAATGGCTCGGCAACAGCGGCACCTACGGCCGCACCGACCTGATTGTGGACTACTACCAACGCCTCTGGAAAGGCGCCGTGCTGGCCTTCGACCTCCACACCCAGCACAACTACGGCGACGTGCCGTGGACCATGATGGCCAAAATGGGCGGTTCGTACCGCATGCGGGGCTACTACGACGGCCAGTACCGTGACCGGAACCTGACCGAGATACAGATCGAACTGCGCCAGCACATCTACAACCGCCACGGAGTGGCCGTATGGGTAGGCGCCGGGAACGTATACAAGAATTTCAAAACCTTCCGCTGGAGCCACACCCTGCCCAACTACGGGATCGGCTACCGGTGGGAATTCAAAAACCGGGTGAACGTCCGCCTCGACTACGGCTTCGGCAAAGGCCAGAGCGGGTTCCTCTTCCAGATCAATGAAGCATTTTAGCGACCTCATACAACGCCTCCGGGCCCGCTTCGCCGACCAGCGCACCTATTACTGGGTGTTCCTCGGCGTGCTGCTCGTTCCGAACCTCTTTTTGTGCTGCACCGAGCCGATCGTCTGGCCCGGCAAAGTCGCCCTGATACTCCTTCCGGGTGCCGTCTGGATGGCCCTGCTGACCGTGGCCCCCAAACCCGGCGCACCGTTCTGGTGCACCCTTCCGCTGCTCGTCCTCGGCGCCTTCCAACTCGTACTGCTCTATCTGTTCGGCAACTCGATCATCGCCGTGGACATGTTCCTCAACGTCGCGACCACCAACTCCGGCGAAGCGCTCGAACTGTTGGGCAAACTGGAACCGGCCATCGTCGGCGTACTCCTGCTCTACATCCCCGCTCTGGTGCTGGCCACCCTGTCGATCCGCCTCCCCGCCCGGCTTTCGGCCACCTTTCGGAGACGGAACGCCGTTCGCTCCGGCATCCTCTTTCTGGTCGGCATCGGCGCCATGGCCGGAGCCCGGTTACAGGATCCGGAATATCGGGCGAAACTCGACATCTGGCCCCTCAACATCGGATATAATATGGGTCTGGCCGTCGAACGGTGGCAGAAAAGCGATCGCTACCCCCTCACCTCGGCCGACTTCTGCTTCGGAGCAGTTTCGGAACGGCCGGACAGCATCCGGGAGGTCTACGTGCTGGTGATCGGCGAGACCTCGCGGGCGCTCAACTGGCAGCTGTACGGCTATCCGCGCGAGACGAACCCCCGCCTCTCCGAACAAGAGGGGCTGATCTGCTTCCGCGACGTGCTGACCCAGGCGAACGCCACGCATAAGAGCGTCCCGATCATGCTGTGCAGCGCCTCGGCCGAGAACTACGGCACCCTCTATACCCGCAAGAGTATCCTAAGCGCCTTTCGCGAAGCGGGTTTCCGCACCGCCTTCTTCTCGAACCAGTCGGAGAACCACTCCTTCATCGACTTTTTCGGCGCCGAAGCCGACACCACGCTCTTTCTGAAATCCGCCGCCCAGGCGCGCGGCGAGGCATATAACCCCTACGACGACCTGCTGTTGCAGAGCGTGAGCGGCCTGCTGGCCGACACATCGTTTCGGAAGACCTTCCTCGTGTTGCACACCTACGGTTCGCATTTCGACTACCAGGAGCGCTATCCGGCCGACTCGGCCTACTTTCTGCCGGCCTCCTACGACGATGTGCGCCCCGATCATCGCGAGGTGCTGCTCAACGCCTACGACAACTCGATCCGGGCGACCGACCAGTTGCTCTCCGAGCTGATCTCCTACCTGCGCACCTTGCCGAACACCGCTTCAGGGCTGCTCTACGCATCGGATCACGGCGAAGACCTGTACGACGACGCTCGGGGCCTTTTCCTGCACGCCTCGCCGCGACCGACCTATTACCAGCTGCACATCCCTTGCGTGCTTTGGCTCTCGCCGACCTACGACGCCGAGTGGCCGGAAAGCCGGCTCGCTGCGGAGTCTCATCGCGACAAGCCAATGACGACGAACGTGATTTTCCACACGCTGCTTTCGATGGGCGGCATCGAAACGCCCCAGCGGAACGACTCGCTGGCCGTGACCTCTCCCCGTTTCACGGTCACTCCGCGGCACTACCTGAACGACCACAACAAGCCTCGTACGCTGGATCGGATCGGGCTCGGCGCAGAGGACATCGCGATGTTCCGCCGAATGGGCCTGGCGTTTCCTGCCGAACGGGTGAGGGATCGACTTTCAGCAGCGGGTTTAGAGTAATCTCGGCCTGCTTTCGTGTGTCGAGCGTCCCGCCCCGGGCTTCCGCGACGCAGGAAATAACGGACAGCCGGGCACACTGTTCTCCGTCGGCAACGGCGGGTACTGCTGGTCAGCTTCAGGTGACGGCACAAGCGAGCAGTACCGTGGCATATGCCTGGATTTTTATTCGCGAGACTTCAGTTCCAGCAGTTCGTATGGCCGCGCCATCGGCTTTCGGTTGCGTTGCCTCTCGGAATAAACGGGCGAAGAGAGCTTTCGCCGGAACCGATTGGGGACTTAGAACCCGGGCTTATATTTTATTTCCGTAATTCTGATTTTGGAGGTGCTGAACCGCACTGGGCGGACATATGACCGGGCGCCCGCGACAGAGCCAACGGCATGATGACCAATGTCGGCAACACCGGATTCAGCTGGTCGGCATCGGTGAGCGATGGCAATGGAATATATCTGAGTTCCGGGGTGACAGGTCTCGACCCCAGTTACGTGAATAATCGTGGCCTCGGTTTTCAGTTGCGTTGCCTCTCGGAATAAACGCGCCCACAGGGCGTTTTACTGCCAGCCTCTAACCCAAGTAACTGGCCGCCTCTACCCTGTTTGCGTTTACTGCGGTTCGAAGAACCGCGCGGGCCGAAGCCTCCCGCCGCGGAGGCCCGCAACTAACGTTGCTCTGGGCCTCGCAGGCTCCGGCCGCGAAAGCAATCCCTAATTCACTCCTCTTTAGCAAAGCGGGCCGGACACCCGGGAGGAACGGCAACTCTCGACGCGCGAGCGGCGTGTTGCGGGCCTCCCGAGGGGAGAGGTTCGGCCCGCGCGGCTCTGCGAGCCGCAGAAACTCAACCAACAAATCAGCCCAAACCACGACCAAAGGTTCAGCCCAATTCTGTCGGGTTCGGGCTGCGCGCTCCCCGGGTGGGCCGAAGGCCCAGCGCGCAGGCCCGGCGACCCTAAAGGATCGCAACAGTTTCACCCACCCCACCGCCCGTTTATCACCACATTCTGTCATGTTCGGCTTGTCGCCCACTCCCCCGAAGCACAGCCAACAGATCAACCCAACGCCCGTTCCCATTTTATCGCTATATTCTGTCAAGTTCGTCCTCGGCGCGGGAGGGGGCGCCGCCAGCGGTGAGTGCAACGAGCTTCAACGAGTTGCAGCCCGCCGCATGGGGTGGCGGCGAACTGCGCGACCCTAAAGGGTCGCAAGAGCAATGCCCAAAGCACGGCCAAAAGCAAGACCCAACTCACCGCCCAAATCTCAGCCCCAAGCTCGGCCCGGCACGGCCCAAAACTCGCCCCCAATTCTCCGCCCTGTGTCAGCCCCTGCGGCTCCGCTTTCGCTCCGCCGCGTTTTCGCGCGCCTGTGCGATTCAACTATTTCGGCGGTGAGCCGAAATAGTTGAATCGCTCCTTTAGGCGGGGCGCGCGTCTGGTCACTGCCCCGGATAGAACTGTTCCTTTTGTGAACAAAAGGAACCGAAAAAACTTTAGACGGATGCTTACGCATCCTCAAAGCTACCGACGGCCCAATCTTCGTTCGCGCGCCCAAATCTCAAATTCGCCCTGTCCACCAACTGACCTCGCACGACAGACAATAAAAAAGTTCCGCCTCTCGATTACGAGAGGCGGAACTTCCTGTGAATGCGTGACCCCGACGGGATTCGAACCCATATCGTCAGAACCGGAATCTGATATTCTATCCATTGAACTACGGAGCCGAGCCTGATGCGTTTGCAGAAACGCCCGAGCGTCCCGGCGACGCGCATTCCGGATGCAAAGATACACTTTTCTTTTCCTTTTCCAAAAAACCTTTTGCTTCCGGAGACAAAAAAGCACCCCGCCAAACAGGAATCGGGTGCGAATCTCCCGCAAAGAGACCGCACCCGCCCCGTCTTACAGAGCTCCAAAAGCTCAGGCTGCTAATCTTCCAGCAAGATTTCGAGGATCTTGATCGCCGCATCCGTCACCGGCGTCCCCGGCCCGAAAATCGCAGCAGCACCGTTCTGGTAGAGGTAGTCGTAATCCTGATGCGGAATCACCCCGCCCACGATCACCACGATATCCTCCCGTCCCAGCTTTTTGAGTTCGGCCACAATCTGCGGCACCAGCGTCTTGTGCCCCGCCGCCAGCGACGAAACGCCGACCACGTGGACATCGTTTTCGACCGCCTGTTTGGCCGCCTCTTCCGGCGTCTGGAACAACGGCCCCATATCCACGTCGAAGCCGATATCCGCATACCCCGTCGTCACCACCTTTGCTCCCCGGTCGTGGCCGTCCTGCCCCAGTTTGGCGATCATAATCCGAGGCTGACGCCCCTCCTGTTTTGCAAATCGTTCGCACAGCTCCTTGGCCTTTGCGAACTTGTCGTCGTCTTTCACTTCTGCCGAATAAACACCTGAAATAGAGCGGATCACCGCATTGTAGCGTCCCACGACCGCCTCGCAGGCATCCGAGATTTCGCCCAGCGACGCCCGCACCTTGGCCGCTTCGATCGCCAGTTCGAGCAGGTTCCCCTGCTTCGTCCGCACACACTCCGTAATCGCCGCCAGCGCACGATCCACCGCCGCCTGATCGCGATTGGCGCGCAGCTCCTGCAACCGTTTTACCTGCGACTCGCGCACCGCCGTGTTGTCCACCGCCAGGATGTCGATCGGGTCTTCCTTTTCCAAGCGATACTTGTTCAGCCCCACAATGGTCTGTTCTCCCGAGTCGATCCGGGCCTGCGTCCGTGCCGCCGCCTCTTCGATCCGCATCTTCGGCACGCCGGTTTCGATCGCCTTGGCCATCCCGCCGAGCGACTCGACCTCCTCGATCAACGCCCACGCCTTGTTCATAATCTGATTCGTCAAGGCCTCCACGTAGTACGAACCGGCCCACGGATCGACACTCCGGCAGACATTGGTCTCCTCCTGAATGTAAATCTGCGTATTCCGCGCAATCCGCGCCGAGAAGTCCGTCGGCAGCGCGATCGCCTCGTCGAGCGCATTGGTGTGCAGCGACTGGGTATGCCCCAACGCCGCCGCCATCGCCTCGATCGCCGTCCGGGCCACGTTGTTGAACGGATCCTGTTCCGTCAATGACCATCCAGAGGTCTGCGAGTGGGTACGCAACGCCAGCGACTTCGGATTTTTCGGATTGAACCGGCTCACGATCTTGGCCCACAGCATCCGCGCGGCGCGCATCTTGGCGATCTCCATGAAGTGGTTCATCCCGATGGCCCAGAAGAACGACAACCGCGGCGCGAACGAGTCGATGTCCATCCCGGCATTAACGCCGGTGCGGAGGTATTCCAGCCCGTCGGCCAGCGTATACGCCATCTCGATATCGGCCGTCGCCCCCGCTTCCTGCATATGATATCCCGAGATCGAGATCGAGTTGAACTTCGGCATGTGCTTCGAGGTGTATTCGAAGATATCCGCGATAATGCGCATCGAGAACTCTGGCGGGTAAATATAGGTGTTCCGCACCATGAATTCCTTCAGGATGTCGTTCTGGATCGTCCCGCTGAGCTGGTCGAGGGTGCATCCCTGTTCCAACCCTGCCACGATGTAGAAAGCCAGCACGGGCAGCACGGCGCCGTTCATGGTCATCGAAACGGACATCTTGTCGAGCGGAATCCCGTCGAAGAGGACTTTCATATCTTCGACCGAACAAATCGACACACCTGCCTTCCCCACGTCCCCCACCACGCGCGGATGGTCGGCATCGTATCCCCGGTGCGTGGCCAGGTCGAAAGCGACGGAAAGCCCTTTCTGCCCCGCTGCCAGATTCCGGCGATAGAAAGCGTTGGACTCCGCCGCGGTGGAGAACCCGGCGTACTGCCGGATGGTCCACGGCCGCATGACGTACATGGTGGAATAAGGCCCTCGCAAGTAAGGCGCGATCCCTGCGGCGTAATTCAAATGTTCCATCCCGAGGAGGTCGTCGGCGGTGTAAGTCCCTTTGACGGCGATATGTTCGGGGGTCATCCACACGGGCGCCCCGCCGCACTCTTTCTTCGAGGCGCATCCGCAACTGTTGCCGGCTCCGGCCTGGGCTGCCGGGGTGTAATCTATTTCTGAAAATTTAGCTCTCATGTGTGTTGATTTTTTCGTTTACAAGTGGTTAGAGGCTGCCGCAGAAATGCGAAGCATTTCCCGTCCACGGGACGTGGGGCCCGCCCGGCCCGAGGGCAGTCGAAGCTCGACCGCGCGCCGACGCCTTAAAGAGCGATTCAACTGTTTCGGCGACAGCCGAAATAGAATGAATCGCGTAAGGCGCGCGGGCTTGTCAAAGCGTTTTTCAGTCGCCCGCGGCAATTCTTGCCGAATTGGCTCACCGCCAATCGGCAGAATATGCCCTTTTAGGCGGGCGGGCGACTGTCGAGCTTTGTGCCGGACAGAACTGCCCTACGCGGGCGGCGTCCGGGTGACCCCGGCGGGACGGAGCGATACTACGTATCGCTAACTTGCCTCTGCCTCAATTCCCTCCTGTACTAAAGAACAAACGAAACGAACGATTAAATACCCAATTCGCGTTGATAGTTTTCGAGCGTTTCGAGGACATTGCTCCGGACACTGATGAAGTGCGAGATGCCCGCCGCTTCGAGCTCCGGCTGGCACGCCGGCGCCCCCGCCACCACCACGATCACCCCCGAATTCCGGAACGCCTCGAAGACCTCCGGCGCCAGCGTCGCATAATCGTCGTCCGACGAGCAGACCACCACGATCTGCGCCCCCGACGCCTTCGCCGCCGCAACCCCCTCCGCCACCGTCTGGAAGAACGTATTGTCCATCACCTCGATCCCCGCACAGGCAAAGAAATTGCAGGCGAACTGCGCCCGAGCCCGAGCCATCGCCAAGCTACCGCACGTCAGCATAAACGCCTTCGGCGTCTTTCCGCTGCGATCCGTGCGGAGCCGCATCGCCTCGAACGCCATCGCCCCGCGATACGGTTTCAGCGGCCGATACTCCGGCTCCCTGTCGCCGTGTTTGCAACCGCAATTGCACCGCTTCATCCCCCGGGTCACCGTCTCTTCGGTGATTTCCGCCGGCGCCTTCTCGTTGAAATTCGGATACTGGTTCGTCCCCAGAAGAATTTCGCGCCGCGTAGCGATATTCTGGTCACGTTTGTTGGCAGTGGTTTCGACCTGCTCCTGAACGAACCCCTTTTCAAACGCAGCGGTGTACCCCCCCAACTCCTCGACCGCGAGGAAGAGCTTCCACGCCTCCTGTGCGATCGACGCCGTGAGCTCCTCTATATAATAAGAGCCCGCCGCCGGGTCCGTCACCTGGTCGAAATGCGACTCCTCTTTCAAGAGGAGCTGCACATTGCGCGCAATCCGCGAGCTGAACTCCGTCGGTTTTTCGTACGCATGATCGAACGGCAAGACCTCGATCGAGTCCACCCCTCCGATCGCCGCGCTCATCGCCTCCGTCGTCCCGCGGAGCATGTTGACATACGGGTCGTAGACCGTCTGGTTCCACGCCGACGTGCGGATATGCGCCCGCAGTTTGGAAGAGCATCCCCGCTTCGGGTTGTACGGTTTCATGATGTTCGCCCACAGCAACCTCGCCGCGCGCAGTTTGGCAATCTCCATAAAGTAGTTCGTCCCCACCGCGAAGTCGAACTTGATGGCCGGCGCCACCCGGTCGACATCCATCCCCCGGTCGGTCATCCGCACCACATACTCGTGCCCCATCGCGAGCGCGAAAGCCAGCTCCTGGACGATCGACGCCCCGCAGTCGTGGAACAGCGTCCCGTGCACCGTGACGAGTCTGATGCGTTTATACTGCGGTGCCTTGTCGAGCAGCTCCTGAATACGTGCGAAGCGTTTGTCCCCGTCCGGCGCGGCACATCCCCAACTGCCCTTTTTCGAGAGCTTCATGAGCGGGTCGATTCCGAAGACGGCAAAGACCTGTTCCGGATCGAGCTTTTCGGCCACGATTTTATCCAAAAACAGCTCCGCCGCCCGATAGACCCCACAGCCGCCGAACGCGAGTTCGACCGCCGTAATGGAGATTCCGTTCAGCAAAGTATCGAGGTCAGCCGCCGAAAATTCTTTGTTTTTAATGACAAAGCCGAGCGAGTCGACCCCTTTCATCAGCACGTCGTGCGCCGTCCGATTGGCCGCCGCCACATCGTCTCCGACCTCGATCGTCTGCCTCACGCGCCAGTCGTTGTCGCCCTTGACTCCCCGGACATACGGAAACTCGCCCGGCCGGGTGCCGAGGTGTTTCAGCTCCGCAAGGTTTTCGGCCCGATAATAAGGTTCCACCGAGAAACCCTCCATCGTGCGCCACACCAGTTTTTTGGTGCGGTCGGCGCCTTTCAGGTCTTTGGCGATGACCTCTTCCCACTCCGCGGTGGTAACGGGAGGGAATTCGGCCATCAGCTGTTTAGCCTTTTCTTCAGCCATGTGTTGTAGTGTATTGGTTTGTTATTCGTCGCGACACCGGGCGCCGGGAGGCAAGCCATGCGGTGTGTGAATCCGCTAACAGGTTCATACAAAGTTAAAAGTTTATTTCCAAAAACCGCTTTCGGGCACAATTTTTCATGCCGAAAAGCATCGGTCGGGAAAAAATTTATCAACAATCGATTAAACTTTCGTAGCGCCCTGCGTCTTAATCTCGTGCGCCGGCGGAAAGCGACCCGGGCAGGACGACAGAAACAGGCGCAGTGATTTGGGCTAACACAGCTTGAGGATGCGTAAGCATCCGTCTAAAGTTTTTCTGGTTCTCTTTGTTCACAACCGACGCTGCCAGCGAGTGCAATGCAAACGCAGTTTGCAAATTGCCGAGCGGCGAGGAGGAAGGCGAAGCCAACGAGAACAGTTCGAGGCGGGTCAAAGCTCGACCCGCGCGCGACTGCTGAAATAGGAAATCATTCAAACGCATGATTTGCGTTTGAATAAGATTTCCGCCAGCGCGCGGACAGAGAATAGGGGTAGAGGCGGC